>JBIKWV010000136.1:0-8290 GCA_044356135.1 Elainellaceae cyanobacterium | reverse complement strand
CAGCGGCCATTGGGCAGAAGCCTTTATCCGCGAAATGGTGACCCGTGGGCTGGTCAGCGGCTTCCCCGATGGCACCTTCCAGCCGGATCTGGGAATTACTCGCGCCCAGTATGCCGCCCTGCTGGCTCGCGCCTTTAATCTACCCGCACGCAAACAGGCCAGCACGTTTGTAGATGTACCGCAGGGCTTCTGGGCACAGCAGGCGATCGCCCGCGCTCAAGAAATGGGCTTTCTGGAGGGCTTCCCAGACGGCACCTTTCGTCCCGGCCTGAATCTGACACGGGTGCAGGCGATCGTTTCGCTGGTGAACGGCTTACAGCTCACGGGCGGCCACCCGGATGCGGTGGGGATCTACCGCGATCGCGCCCAGATTCCCACCTACGCCACACTGGCCGTCTCCACCGCCACCCAGCGCCGGATTGTGGTGAACCATCCCCAGGTGGATCTGCTGGAACCGCTGGTGGACATCACGCGAGCCGAAATTACGGTGATGATCTATCAGTCTCTAGTGACGACGGCCCAGGCAAAGGCGATCCCCTCACCCTATATCGTCACGCCCAGCCCGACCATCGTTGCTTTCTCCGATATTCAGGGGCACTGGGCAGAGGGGTTTATTCGCGGACTGGCCAGCCAGGATTTGATCAACGGCATGGGGGACGGCACCTTCCAACCCGATAGCAATATGAACCGCGCCCAGTATGCTGCCCTGCTGGTGAGCGTGTTCAGTCCCCTGCCAAAGCGATCGCCCGTCACCTTTAGCGATGTGTCCGCCGAGTTCTGGGCCAGTAGCGCCATCCAACGAGCTTTTCAGGGTCGATTGCTGTCGGGTTACGACGACGGCAGTTTCCGTCCACAGCAGAACATTACTCGTCTGGAGGTTCTCCTCTCCCTGGTCAATGGCCTGGAACTTCCACCCGCCCATGATTCCTTGCTCAGCCGATTTTCTGACCAGGCCACGGTTCCCAATTTTGCACGGGCGGCGATCGCCGGCGCTACAGCTCAACGCCTGGTGGTGAACTTTCCCCAGCCCACCCAGCTCGATCCCCTGCGGCAGGCAACCCGCGCCGAGGTGACAGCGATGGTGTATCAGGCTCTGGTGCGCATGGGGCGATCGCCCGCCATTGGGTCTCCCTACATTGTGGATCCCGGTGTTGCGGTGGGGATGGGGGGGCCGGGAAGAACAATAGGACCTGGAGTGAGGCACGGGCTGATGGGGCAGGCGATCGGACAAAACACGCCACCCACCCGCATCGGGTCAAATCTGGTGGTGCTGGATCCGGGGCACGGCGGTACCGATCCCGGTGTGATTGGAGCCACAGGTTTGCTGGAAAAAGACCTGGTGCTGGCAGTGGCCCTGAGGGCAGCAGCGATTCTGAAGCAGCAGGAGATCCCCGTGCTGCTGACCCGCTCCATTGATAGCCCGGTTGATTCGGTCGAACGGGTGAATATCGCCCATCGTAACGGAGCCAGCCTGTTTATCAGTCTCCACATCAACGCGACCAATCCTCCCCGACCCGATGTCAATGGTCTGGAAACCTACTATTTCTCCGCATCCCCTGAAAGCGCAGCACTGGCCCAAACTCTACATTCCGGCATTCTGAAGGCGCTTCCTCTGGCGGATCGGGGCGTGCGTCAGGCCAATTTCTACGTTCTTCGCAGTCAAAGCATTCCCAGCGTTCAGCTTGAGATGGGCTACCTGACCGGAGAAGCAGACCACCCCCACCTGACGAACCCCAATTCGTTGCAAAAACTGGCACAGGCGATCGCGTTTGGTGTCGTACAATTCGTGAGAAAATCCGTTGGCTAGTTTGTCCCATTCCCTGCGTGTCCCATGCAACCCTGCACTCCTCCCCGCCCACTTCAACCTGGTGACCTGTTGCGGGTTGTGATTCCCAGTGGTGCCCTGCGTGAGGTGGAGGCATTTCAGAAGGGGATCGATGTGTGGCGGCGCTGGGGATTTCGGGTCGAGGTGCCACCGGGCTATGATCGACGCTGGGGCTATCTGGCGGGAACAGATGAAGAGCGGCGATCGCAGTTCGAAGCCGCCTGGAAAGACCCCAACTGTCGAGGCGTTCTCTGCGCCAGGGGGGGCTACGGCGGCGCACGACTCCTGGAAAACTGGCACTGGCCAGCGGTTGAACCCCGGTGGCTGATCGGGTTCTCGGATATTACTGCTCTGCTCTGGAGCCTCAGCCATCAGGGGATTTCAGGACTGCACGCCCCCGTGTTGACGACGCTGGGAGCAGAGCCAGACTGGTCTACCCAGCGGCTTCTGGACTGGGTACAGGGACACGCTCTGCTCCCCCTCAAGGGCGTCGGCTGGGGGGGGGGACAGGCGAGCGGGTTCCTGCTTCCGGCTAATCTTACGGTTGCCACCAGCTTATTAAATACCTTGATTCAACCAGACCTGGACGGGATTATTTTGGCGATCGAGGATGTCACAGAAGCTCCCTATCGGATTGACCGGATGCTCACCCAGTGGCGACTCAGCGGTGCGTTCAAACAGGTGCGAGGGATCGCGCTGGGTCGCTTCAGTCGGTGTGATTCACCGGTGGGGATCCCCAGTTTTACAGTGGAGGGTGTGTTGCGCGATCGCCTCTCTGACCTGGGTATCCCGATCGTCTCTGACCTCCCCTTTGGCCACGATGGCCCCAATGCCGCACTTCCAGTCGGGATTCCCGTTCACCTGGATGGTGACAGGGGCATTCTGAAGTTCGATTAGGATCCCCCAAGCCATGGGGTACACCCGAAAACCCAAATTTTGGAAGGCGCGACGCGACAGCGTCGCGCCTTCCAAAATTTGGGTTTTCGGATAGGCTCTTAATCCCGCCTGACTACTCAGCGTACCAGCTCCGTATTAATCTCATTCACCGATCGCCGTCTTAGCTCGACCGATTTTTCGCGGGGCAGCAGATCAAAGACTTTACGAAACGCATCGTCGATCTTTTCAAAGGAGATCACACCCTCCTCGTTCAAAACGACCTTGCCCGACTGGTCAAACAGAACCGTTTGGGGCACGACTCCTTTGTAGTAGTAGCCCGGTTCATTTGGCTCATAGTGGTCTTTGGGAGGCAGCATGTCGATGCTGATGGGCAGGAAGTCGGTGACACGCCCGTAGTAAGCATCGAGTTGCGAAACGATAGGGGCAAACTGTTTGCAGTCCTTGCTGTCATCAACGTAGAGAACGAGCAACGTTGGATTCGGGCGCTTGAAGGAGTCCGCCAGCGAGACACGGGGGGGCACCAGATAGCCGTTCCCCGCGTACAGGGGGAAAATGTTGCCATCGTAGTGATCATCATTCAAAACTGCCAGGACGGGTGCGGGTGCGAGCGTCATTGCACAGGCCAGCACCAGCGATAGGGCCAGGATTAGACGAGAGACTGCCCTGAACGATAACCGTTGGGTCGCTCGCTGCTGTACCATACTGCACCAGCAACCCAGAGATTCCCAAAATTTTTTCAAACTCATTTTCATCGAACGACACACAGAAAGGGCTGGTCTGTCCATTCTGAGACATCAGGGGGACACTTGCACAGCCGCAATCGCCCTACACCTTGGCCTCCAGTGACTTGAGGTACTCCGTGTTGACGCCGGACTCGCGGGTCAGGGCAATCTTTCCGGTGCGGGCAATTTCTCGAATGCCGAAGCGGCTCAACACCTGAACGATCGCCACCATCTTGCCGGGGTCGCCGACCACTTCGAACGTGAGGGAGTCTTCGGCCACATCGACGACCCGCGCTCGAAAGATCTGTCCCAGTTCGATAATCTCAGAACGGGTGGTGCTGTTAGCATTGACCTTCATCAGCATCAGTTCCCGCTCCACGCAGGGAACTTCGGTAATGTCGTTCACCTTGAGGACATTAATCAGTTTGTAGAGCTGCTTCGTTAACTGCTCGATCGCCTGATCGTCACCGGGAACCACCATCGTAATGCGGGAGATCCCCTCCTGTTCGGCTGGGCCCACCGCCAAACTTTCGATGTTAAAACCACGACGAGCAAATAAACCGGAAATTCGAGAGAGAACCCCTGATTCATCCTGAACCAGGACGGAGATCGTGTGCTTCATAGAGAGGGAATGGGTTGTCAGACCTTTTATCTTATCTTGAGTTGTCCCAGGGATTTTTTCAGGAAGCATCTCGGATTAGGAGATTTCTACGAAAGAAATCTCCTCAGGTTTGCGAATTAAATTAACCGCTCAATCATCCCGCCTCAGGGCGGAAGCAATGATCCGAAATCATTACAACGAAATTCAGCCGAAAAATGAGGCGGGTTTAGAATCAGGTGGCCGCATGGATCGACCGCCTATGGCTGAGGAGAACTGCTACTGGCTGGAGGAAATTCAGTCCTCAAATCGTCTTCAGGTCGGAGACAGAGCTTTCTATCTATCGCTGCTGAAACGGCGGGGGGTGCCTGTTCTGCCGGGTTTTGTCATCTCATCGGCAATACTGGAGCAGTTTTTGCAGAATATTCGCTGGCTGGAACCCCTGTTTACCGATTTTCCTGAATCGTCGCTGCACCTGAATGTAGACGATCCGCGCCAGCTCCAGGCGGTTGCCCAGCAAATTCGCCAATCCATTGAAGCGACTCCTCTGTCGGAAGCATGGCTCCATCAGATGGTGGACGCGATCGCCTCGTGGAATGCCCCAATGGTGACTCTGCGTCCCTCAATTGCATTGCAGGGGCAACTCGACCCGGTCGTGGGTAGCCGGATCCGGGGACTGCTCTCAACCCAACAATGCACGCTGGAACCGGGGGAGAACCACGAAGCGATCGCCCAGGCGCTGAAGCTGGTATGGGCGGAGCTATTCCGTGCCCGCAGTTTGTTCTACTGGCAGCGATCGCGGATTCAGCTCCAGCACATTCGGTTGGCAGTGCTGATACAGCCTGTTTGGCAGTCCCTTGCGCTGGGAGAAGTCCAGATTCGGCAGCAGCGGTTAGAAATTCGAGCGGCATCAGGGGAGCCATCAGACAATCCCACCCCGGAAGTTTACGTTCTCGGAACAGACACAATTCAGAATTTATTGGAGAACGAATCCGTTACTCGTTCCCTTCAGCGCCCACTGGTGAACCCGTCTGCTGTGCTTCAAGTATCTGAACCGCGTGAACGATCGGGGCAGGTGTTGCGTCACCCCTCAGTCTTGAATCCAAACCAGCTTCAGACCCTGGCGCAGTTGGGGCAACAGGTGCAGGCGGCGTTGGGGGATGACCTGAATTTTGAGTGGATGCTGGCTCCTGGGGCAGAAGCTAGCTCAACCACTTTTTTCCTGACAGAGGTTGTCTTCCAGGGAAGGCGCGCAGAGGCTCTCCGCCCCAGTCAGCCGTCCCCCCCGATTGAAGCCAACGCCCCGATACAGGATCCGTCTGCACCAAATGCCATGCCTGTTTTAACAGGGTTGGCGGCAGCCGCTGGCAAGATCCTGGCTCCCGTTTGGGTGCCGGATCCTGCTGATTATCCAACCGTGGTGCCGTCCGGTGCCGCACTGGTGGTTCCGCAGCTCGCTCCAGTCTGGGTGCCGTACCTGAAGCAGGCTGCTGCATTGATTACTGAGCAAGGGGGACTCACCAGCCACGCCGCCATTCTTGCCCGTGAAAAAGGAATTCCTGCTGTGGTGGGGGTGACGGGAGCAACTACATTGCTGCGATCGGGAGAGGTGGTCTGTGTGGATGGCGATCGCGGCACCATTCACCGCATTCCCGCAACATCCCTGGAAATGGCTTCCCCGGAACCAGTCACGCCGCCGGAGAGCCTGCCGTTGCCGGAAAACCGTGGGGCTACCGCGACCCGACTGATGGTTAACCTGAGTCAGTCCGGCGATCTCGAATCATGGATACGCTTTCCCGTTGATGGTGTTGGCCTGCTGAGATCGGAGCACCTGTTTGCCGATCTCCTCCCGCAACTGCTGGCCCCCGATCCTGATGCTTCTTCCCTGATTCAGCAGATGGTCGATCGCCTTCAGTCTTTGGTGCAGACGTTTGCTTCCCGGCCAGTGTTTTATCGCTCGCTAGATGTTCTGCATCGGCCATTGGCCTCCTCCAACCCGGCGACCGCTAGCCGACCGGAGCACAACCCTATCCTGGGCATTCACGGAACCTTTGCCTACCAGTTCCATCCCCAGTCCTTTGCCCTGGAACTGGCCACCCTGCGCCAGTTCCAGCAGTTGGGGTACGGAAATCTCAAATTATTGCTCCCTTTTGTGCGCACGGTTGAAGAATTTCAGGCAGCAGCAGCCCAGGTGATGCAGGCAGGACTGATGCAATCCCCAGACTTCCAGCTCTGGATCATGGCCGAAGTTCCGTCGGTACTGTTTCTGCTGCCAGACTATGTTTCCGCTGGAGTGCAGGGCATATCTATCGGCAGTAATGATTTGACCCAACTGCTGCTGGCGATTGACCGCGATGACTCCTATGGTGACCTGCAACGCGATCGCCCCTCTCTGGTGACTGGCAGCGATCGCCACCCCGCTGTCCTCCGCGCTATTCAACACCTGATTCAGGAGTCTCGTCGCCTGGGAATCCCCTGCTCCATTTGTGGTGAACTCCCCAGCCGCCATCCAGACCTGATTGACGAGCTGGTGCGCTGGGGCATTCACACCATTTCGGTGCATCCAGGAGCGATCGAGCCAACCTATCGGGCGATCGTCCGGGCGGAACGAAATTTACTGCTGGAGGCCGCCCGTCGGGTGAGCGATCGCCCCTGACGCAGAGGAACGAACGCTTCCCAGCATGATCTAATGGAAAAAGTTGATCTCCAAAAAGTTGTGCCGCCCGCTCAGAGGACGGCACAACTTTTTGGGCTTCAAGCTGAATTGCGCCAACCCACTTATGCGAAGAAAGTGCAGCATTGCAAACTTTAGTTGTCAGGAAATTAAGATGGCGTTGCTTAATTCTAGAGTTTTGACTATTTTTCCTATAATGCCGCGCAACACCCTCTCAGAGGGCGTTGCGCGGCCTATTCAATTTGGCACCGATTTAGTCAAAAGTCCAGTAAAAAAGTTCAACCCCCAAAAGCTGTGCCGCCTGCTCAGCAGGCGGCACAGCTTTTGGGGGGCAGGCTTAATCGTGCCTACCGACTTGTCACAGTCCTGAAAGGTTGTTACTCAATTTGAAACCATTCCATGGGCAACAGCGCCTCCTGCCATACTGGCACCAAAGCACCTGTGGAATCAACCTATGCGTCACCTCACCCATCATCTCCACATCCGATCGCTCCTTCTTCTCACCCTGCTGGGCGGCATTGTCAGCGCCTGTTCAGCCCTCCCATCAGCGACCACCAGCGAAGCTCCACAGTCCATGGCTGGTGGTACAGCACCCGCTGAAAAGCTGGCAGTCCCTGCCGAAATGGCTACCGATAGTGCCACCGAAAGTCGTGCCGTGACTGATGCTGGCGTGCCGCAAGTGCAGCCCCAACTCGTGAAAACTGGGGAACTCACATTGACGGTGGACTCCGTGCAGCAAAGTCTGGAGAAAGTAACGGCGATCGCCCGTCAGCAGCGGGGAGACCTGCTGAGACTGCAAGACCAGTCGCCCGACGATCCAGCAATTCGTCACACGGCCCTGCTGCAAATTCGAGTACCACAGCAAAATCTGGATGCGACATTGAAGGCACTGGCTGGCCTGGGAACCATGCAGCAACAGGCGATCGCCGCCGAGGACGTAGCCAGCCAACTGGTGGACTTTCAGGCACGTCTGCGCAACCTGCGGAAAACTGAGGCCACGCTGTTGGAAATCATGGATCGCTCCGGCAGTATCAACGACGTGCTGAAGGTGGCACAGGAACTCAGCAACGTGCGGAACTCCATCGAACAGGTGGACGCCCAGGTGAAAGACCTGCAAAGCCGGGTGGCCTACTCGATCATTACGGTGAATTTGCAGGAGGCGATCGCCACTGTGCCGCCCCAGCCTGCGCTACAGAATCAGGTGCAGGAAACCTGGGAGCGGGCCACCCATTCCGTAGGCAGTTTTACTGTGGGATTGATGAAACTGGGGTTGTGGTTGCTGGCCTATAGTCCCTACTGGCTGGTTCTGGTCTTGGGGACGATCGCCCTGCGGCGATGGCGACGACCAGCAGCGCCAGCGGCAACACAGCCAGAACCGCCAACTTCCAGTTGAGGGGGCGATCGCTCCTGGCGACTCATCACATCCTCTCTCAAAAACAATTACAAGGTTAATTTATAGCGGTTCTCACTCGGGTGAGGTGCGGGGTGCAGGGGTGAGTCCCCCTTGAGGGGGTCAGGGGGTGTGCCCCTGCGTGGGGGCACCGCCCCCACACCCCCTCTGTACCCCATAGGAG
>JBIKWV010000135.1:0-8305 GCA_044356135.1 Elainellaceae cyanobacterium | reverse complement strand
AGCCCCAACCGCCTCTATCCCCATCCCCGCTCTGACATCAAACTTGCCCCCCTGCAACTGCTGAACGTCCCGACTGTGCGAAAGCGCATCAGGCACCCCCCGCTCCATCAACAACCGGGTCAACTCCTGCTCGATCGCCCGCTGAATCCGCCCCTGATCCTTCCGGGCAAACCCATGCAGCACCAGCTCCTCAATGTGCAGTTCAATATTCATTTCATCCACCCCCGAATTTCCCCATCCGTCAACGACTTCTCTAACTTCGCGTACTCCCGCTTCGCCGCCTGCAACACATGACCCATCTGCACCGCCTCCTTCGCCTCCGCCGCTAAAAACGCCGCATTCATCGCAATGTTGCGAATATTGCCCCCCGCCATATTCAACTGCGCCAGCTTCTCCACCTCCAGTCCCTCCGTCGGGGTTGCTGCCGGGAAAATGTTTCGCCAGATCTCCGCCCGCTCCTGCCCATCTGGGAACGGGAACTGCACAATAAACCGAATTCGCCGCAGAAACGCCTGATCCAGCGCATCCTTCAGGTTGGTGGTCAAAATCGCCAGCCCCCGGTAGGCTTCCATGCGCTGTAGCAAATAGCTCACCTCAATATTGGCGTGGCGATCGTGGCTGTCTTTCACCTCACTGCGCTTGCCAAACAGCGCATCTGCCTCATCAAACAGCAAAATCACCCCGCTCGATTCCGCTGCATCAAACACCCGTCGCAGGTTCTTCTCCGTTTCGCCGATGTACTTGCTCACCACCGACGACAGGTCAATGCGGTACAGGTCCAGCCGTAGCTCCGCCGCCAGCACCTCTGCTGCCATAGTCTTGCCCGTGCCGCTGCTGCCCGCAAATAGCGCACTGATGCCTAATCCTCGATTCCCCTTGGTTCTGAAACCCCAGGCGTCGTAGACCTGCGATCGCATCCGCACATGCACCGCAATATCCTGCAACACCTGGCGCTGGGCTTCCGGTAACACCAGATCGTCCCAGGTGGCGGCAGGGTCGATGCGCTGGGCTAGTTCGTCCAGGCGAGGGCGGGATTGCAGGCGGCAGATGTCCCAGAGGCGGGTGGGGAGTGGATGGGTGGATGGGTGGATGGGTGGATGGGTGGTGGCGGCGATCGCAGCGGCGGCGATCGCAGTGCTGGTCAGGTCAAATTGGCTGACGAGGGCTTCGACGTGGCCGTTGACTTCGGCCTGGTGTTCTCCCAGGGCGGCTTTCCAGAGAGCGGTTTGCTCGGTGAGAGTGGGTTTGTTGACTTCTACGGTCAGGGTGGGACGCTGGGGCAATCGGAGGCGATCGCGGCTACTCACCATTACAATGCTGCCAATCTCCTCCAGCCATTGATGCAATGCGCTTTCACGGGCAGCCTCGTCGTGGGATAAACCATCGCAGTCCACCAGCAGGGCGCGATCGCACAGCACCACCTCCCGCTGCCACAGGCGCAGCAGCGTTTGCAGCTCCCGCCCATCCTGGGGAATGGCCTGGGCTGAGATACGGTAAAGGTTCATACCGACCTGATCGCAGGCAGTGGCGGCAATGGCTCGTTTGGCCACCACTTCTTCACCGCACAACTGGACGATGGGTAAAACACCTCGTTCAGAGCCTTCTACCCAGGTGGTTGAGAGCTGGTCGGCGATCGCCTCATGGGACGGTAACAGCGATCCCCTGTGGATTACAGGCTTGATCAGACTACTCAGGGACGCATCCAAATGGGGCATTCCCGTCAGGTACAGCAGCGCCCATCGGCTCAACCGCAGCGGGCTGAGGGTGAAGATCCGGCTTTCTTCCACCTCAATCAACTGCCAGTGCAGCAGGGGCGAAGAAGGGGCGATCGCGCTCAGATGCGCATCCGGTAACACCGTCAGTGCCAAACTAAAGGTGGGATACGTCTGATGCTCCCGCCCCTGGATGGCCGCACACAATCGAGGGAAAGCAGCATCCAGCTCCATTCCGGCACAGAGCAGTAAAATATCCCGCTCGAAGTCTGATAAATCAAAGGTGTCGTAAAGTACCTCTAACGCCGGAAGTTCAGCCATTTCTGCGGGACTTGCAGTGAACCTCTCTGGTGAATGGTCAGGAACATCCTGCGGTTCTGCATCCCGTTCCTGATGTTGAACAAACTGTTCCAGGATTTCTCGCACCCGTGCTAAGGCTGTCACAAGATACTGGTGATTGGCTGATTGCCAGCGATCGACTGCGGTGGTGTTCATCAATTGCCACCTCCGACCGAGCGAATGGCAAATCGGGCCAGGTTAGACCGCACTCCGTTTTGGTAAATAATCTGGAGCGTTTTCACGCCCTCCCCGATGGAGTCCGGCAGCGCCACAAGGATGTCTGTGCCCTGCAATGTTGCTGAGCTGGGCGGAATCTGCTGTTGGTCTACCTGAACAAACGCGATCGCCCCTTGGGTAAGATCCTGTCCCCGAACCACCAGCGTGCTGCCGGGAGTAATCGGTTCCTCAGCACCTGCCTGAGCCAGAATCTGAGTAATGGTAGGAGAAGCAGCAGTCGAAGCCGGAGGGGCAGGGGTTACGTCAATGGTGCGATCGCGCACAGGCGGACGTTCTTCGGGCTGATAATCCGACTCAATCAGCACCACTGTGCCCTGGTATGCCATAGACAGCACATACTGGGTTTGAAAGAAAATCGACCAAATTTTCGATAGCTCCTCCAGGGATAGCGGAATCGGCGTAAACTTTACTAACTCAGGCTGCTCCGCCAGGTTTGAGCTTTCTAAAAATGGATAATCCGTATTTTCTAAGGTCCGTTGGATCATTGACCGGGTAAGAACGGGTTGACCATGCAGGGCTTTCATGACACGGCCCATTAACCGTTCCGGCAGCAGCGCTTTTGGACTGCCATAAAAACTGAACAGGTAGTGTAAATCTAACGCCAGTTGGGGGCGTTGACTTTGGGAACCATCGGGGCGACGGGTGGGTAGATCGGCATTGCGCCACCCCGAATTTTGCGTGACCTGGTAAAGGAAAATATTGACTCTGCCATTATCGTTGGCGACAGGATCTTTCTCCGGCTGCCCGATCGTGATCGATGCGCCAGAAAAATTCGTCAGCGCATTACCCAAAAACCGCTTGAGCGTCGCAGTTACAGTGGCGATCGCCAGGTCATTACTCATGGCTTGCCTCCCCGCTGTTTCAGGTAATCATTCAGCGATACCGCCGGACGGGGGCGCGTGGGAACCGCCCTGGGAGTCGGAGCAGTGGGCATAACAGCGCGCACTTCCACCCGACCAATGCTGACCCGGACGGTTGGAGGTATTGGCTCTCGATCGGGTGCCGCCACGGGTAATACCGGGGATGCCAGGGTCAATCCCAAATCTACGGATGGACTGAGTTGGGTCGATGGGGGGGCACTTGCTGTTGGGCGATCGCCATCATCCATCCTGCCTGGAATTCCAGTTTGATTCTGTACCGGGGATCTATGCGGGGGGGCTAACTCTACAGGAATAGAGGTAGCTAAATCTGACCCTTCGCCCCTGGGCTGAGGAACTGGCAACGATGGATGATTGTCTGAAAAGGGTTCTCTTTGGGGCGAAACTCGAAACGGTCTTGGAGAATTGATGAGGTTCCCGGTTGCTGCGACAGGTTGCTGTGGCGCGATCGCTTCAACCGTCAGTGGGGTAAGAGATGGAACAGAGCTTTCAGATGTGACAGACGGCTGCTCCTGCCGAGGGGCTGGCTTTAAAGGAATAGGGGTAACTAAATCTGACCCTTCGCCTCTGGACTGAGAAACTGGCAACGATGGATGATTGTCTGAAACGGGTTCTCTTTGGGGCGAAACTCGAAACGGTTTTGGGGAATCGAGGAGGTTCCCGGTTGCTGCGACAGGTCGCTGTGATGCGGCAGTCAACGAGGTAGAAGGTGGAACAGCAATTTGTGGCGTAGCAGACGGCTGCTTCTGTGGATTGAGCAGTGCTGACACCACCGGATGGTTGGAGGGCTGGGCCAAGTCCGGGGTTAGCGGTGCGAGAGGGGCCAACCGGGTCGGAATAACCTCTGTCGCAGCGGGAGGTTGGGCAACTGGCTGTACATCGGCTATTGCTGGAACGGGAGGATTTTCAACATCCCTGCGCGAAATGGGTTTTGGTGTGACCTCTGGTTCTGAAGGAAGACCTTGGGTTTTGCCCCATGACACCCTTTCCAACTCATCCACGAGAGATGAGACTGGGCTAAATCGGGGGGTGATCGTCGGTCGCACGACTGGGCTGCCCCCCAGACTCCGTTCTGCCAATCGGGTGAAGAAATTATCCATTTACCTCACCATCTCCAGATAAAACTGCCGTCGGGTCGCACTCATCGCCAAAATGTCAGCTTCGTGCCAGCCATAGGCTTTCGCCAGGGCATGAACCTCTTGCAGCAGCCGTCGAGCCAGAGCATCCAGTTCCGTCCAGAAAAACGAGACAATATCGAACACCGCCTGCCAGGGATGGCCGCAAGCAGGGCAATGCAGATCAAGCAACACTTCCGCTTGTGGATCACAGCCGCTAATGTGCTGGGCTAACTGTTCTATCACCTCCGGCGGCAGAGCATCCCAGTCTACAGGCATACCCGCCTGACTTACCTGTAGCACACACCGCTCGATCAACGAACGGGTAGCAGCCTCAATGGTTTTAGCCCCCATCAGTACAGCCAGATCTTGACTATTGGGAAGACGAACCTGACACTCAAAGTCTGCAAGCTGAACCGTCTGGTTTTGAACGGGATTGTCCGGTACGTCGCTGACGCAGATATCAGCGATATTTAGCTCAAACTCAAGAGCATCACCACAGCGGGGGCAGGCCATGACGCTGTGGAGTCGGGAACCCAAAGTCATCTGACGCAGGGCCAGCAATCTGCGATCGCGCTGCCCCACACTCAGCATCGCCAACTCTTGCTGAGGCTGATCGGGATAGGCGACTGATAATAGGGCGATCGCCCGCTCCAGGGGATGCAATCGCCGCCCCGTCTCCCAGACAGTAATGATGTCATCGGCAGTTAAAGAGCGCATGGGTTAGCCCTCTCCCAGGGATCACGCAGGTTCAGTAAAGGTTGGTTCAGTCGGTTCAGCAACTTCGTAATCCCGTTCCCACCCTTCGTTTTCCAGCTTGATGGTTTGAATCGCTACTGCATTGGCGTTGGCATCCAGTTCTGGCAATGCCTGATATTCTGAAACCCAGGCCCGGTAGACTTTGTAGGCGATCGCCAGTTGCCCCGCTTCGTTATACACCTCAATGATCAGATCCTTACGGAAGTCTTTCAGGGAGACCTCGGCTCCCAGCCCTGACCCATAGTTCCAGACCTTATTAGCCCACTTCTCGAACTCGGTGTCGTGGGTCACCCCCCGCTCCAGCATGATTGCCTCATAGGTGCTGCGACCGGGTGACAGGCGATCGCTGCTGGGATCTCCCCCCTCCCGATGCTTCACCACTTCTGTGGTGCGCTTGAGGGCACCTACCTTACTGATTCCAGCAACGTATCGACCATCCCACTTAACCCGAAATTTGAAATTTTTGTAGGGGTCAAACCGCTGTGCATTGACGCTAAACTGTGCCATTGTTGCTCTCCCTTACACTTGAATCTGCCCGGCCATTTGTTGCAGTTGAATCATCACAAACTCCGCAGGCTTCAGTGGTGCAAACCCTACTTTGATGTTGACAATGCCGAGATTAATGTCGTTCTGCGTTGTGGTTTCGCTGTCGCATTTTACAAAATATGCCTCTCGGGGAGACTTACCTTGAAATGCCCCCTGTCGAAATAGATTGTGCATAAAGGCTCCCAGATTCAAGCGAATCTGCGCCCACAGCGGTTCATCATTCGGCTCAAACACCACCCACTGAGTACCGCGATACAGGCTTTCTTCAATGAACAGCGCTAATCGCCGCACTGGAATGTATTTGTATTCGTCTCCCGCCTGGTCTGAACCTTTCAGGGTGCGAGCCCCCCAGGCCACGACACCATAGCCAGGCAGCAGACGAATACAGTTCACGCCCAAAGGGTTCAAGATACCGTTTTCTGCATCCGTCAATTTGTAATTTAGAGCCTGCACACCGACCAAATTGGCTTCGGTGCCAGCAGGAGCCTTCCAAACGCCACGGGCGCTATCTGTCCGGGCATAAAGCCCAGCAACCACACCACTTGGTGCAGTCAGCCTCAACTTTCCATTGTTCAGGGGATCAGGGGTATAAACCCAGGGATAATAAACGGCTCCATAGCTGGTTTTGGGAAGTTCAGGGCTTCTAGCATGGTCTGCTGTTTCAGATACTGTCTTTGTTTTGGGTGCATCGGCAATCAAGAAAGCCCTCCTTTCCTGACAGTAAGCCGCTGCTTCAGCCAAAACACCGCCATCTGTAATTCCTGGAATACAGAGTAAGTTAAAAAGATCTACTCCCTCTAGAGCATAAATTCCTTTTCGCTCCGCTTGATTGCTAAACAGCAAACTGTATGCGTCTGGCTCCGAATAAGGTTCCTCAGTTCCCCCTGCCAACAGGATGTTACTACCGTAGACAGGAGGGGTTAGCAGATTTAAAGAAGCCGCTACATCCTTCGTTTTAGCAGATTCAATGGCAATCGATGACTCAGAACCCTGGGTTCCCGAACTAAGTATCAGCGCGTTGTTGTTCACCCCACTGGTGAAGTTTCTATAGCCAGCAATACTTGGTTTAAGTGCTTGTACTGCTGCTTGAAGTCTTTGAGCAAGGCTACTTAACTTATCTGCGAGATTATCTCCCGCTAGATTATCCGTACCAATAGATATCTCAGCCCAGGGATGCCCATCGATACTGATGCTCAGGCGATTTGTATTTTCTGGATTAAGATTAGTTAAAGTTAAAGCCTCGCTAGTGAACGTTGCAGCAGGTGGAATGATCTGGGGACGAATCGATGCAATCGCATCCGTTTCTGTACCCCCATTCAAGGGACCAAGTTTGAGTCTGGCAGACAGATCAGATCGAACGCCGGGTAGAATTTTCACACTTGAAAATTCACCAGGGTCCCCAGCTTCTAAAACAAGCTGATTGTTAGCGTTAAAGGTACAGGTGAAAGTAGATAGAGCCACAGTACCATTAGCCGCATCTCGAACCTTTCGTTGAATGACACCTGCCAATCGAGCTTGTGGGGTGTTTCCCGAAATGTCAGTGCTAGCGATCGCAATCGTGATAGGTTCCAAACCATTGACTGAGATTTGAAATTGGTTATGTTTATCGTCTATAAGGTTGTTTACATTTGGCAATTCTCCACTGATGCTGGTTCCCTTTGTACGATTCAAGGATGCAGTTATGTTCTCTTTCCGTTTGACCGTGACCAGGCGAGATGTACCGTTAATTGCCGTCTCGACATAGCGCACATCCCTACTGTTCAGCGACAAATTCTCAAACTTTTCAGTGATGCGATCGCTTGGATTATCAGGGGACGTATAACTCAGCGTCAGATTAAAGGTACTTGCAGGATTCAGCGTTTGGTAATCGACCCGAACCTCAATACTATTGCCCGACCGCCCTTCATCGATTGCGGTGATGGTTAGAACTTCGCGATCGCCACCGTCTTTCAGAGTTAAAGCAGCCGCTTGAGCATTCTTAGCCAACCTGACAACCCAGGCGTCACTTCCCCCATTCAGGAAGAACTGACGCACACTGTAGCTTAGTTCTGAATCAATATCTAAACCACCAAAGTTACGCTCAAAGTCGCTGTAACTTAAAATATGCACTGCTTTATTAATGGGTCCCCGTTTTGCTGCACCAAGAAACGCCGTGACCGAGGTGCTGACACCTGTAATGGTATGCACTCCACTGGAAATTTCTTCAACATAAACTCCAGGATAGGTCGGTGTAATAGGCATTGCTAAGGTTCTCCCTGCTTGTATCAGCGCTATGAATCAGACGATCTGAGCCCAAAGTCCTAAATCAGAATCTGTCCGTCAGATCGCAATAATTTGTGGAGATGTCTATGTAGCAGGAACCAGAGCCGACAATAATCGCGCCTCTATCAAACTGAGCTTACCTAGTAAGTCTGCTGAAGAAATTATCTTTTTAGGAACGAGAATTAAACAACCTGGACACTTGCTTACACGGGCGAATGACCATTCGTCCCTGGACAGCTGTCGAAATTCACAATAGTCCCTTTCCCACTTCCAAACAATGACAAAAAGGGGATAAAAAGTGACTCGTTCACTTTAAGAAGAATATAGATAGATGAACAATTGAACTCGTAGGAATAAATTTATATATAGCAATCCTATTTGATTCGTGAGGGGGGTGCAGGGGCGGAACCCCTGCGGGGGGGGGGGGGGGGGGGGCCCCCCCCCCCCCCCCCCCCGC
>JBIKWV010000134.1:0-8307 GCA_044356135.1 Elainellaceae cyanobacterium | reverse complement strand
TTTTGCAGCGGGGGCAGGGGGATGTGCTGATTAACTATGAGAATGAACTCTTGCTGGCACAGCTTCAGCGTCAGGCGACGAATCCGTACATTATCCCTGCCGCAAACATCTCGATTGATGTGCCTGTTGCAGTCGTTGATAGAAACGTGGATAGGAAGGGCACCCGCCGAGTTGCTGAGGCATTTGTTCAGTACCTGTTTACCCCTGAAGCACAGCGGGAGTTTGCCAGAGTGGGTTTCCGTCCTGTCAATGCTCAGGTTGCCCGCGAGAACCAGCGCCGCTTCCCCAGTGTTGCAAAACTCTTCACTGTTGCGGACTTTGGTGGATGGGATCAGGTTCAGCGCCGCTTCTTTGCAGACGGTGCAATCTTTGACCAGATCCGCAGGCAGCGTTAGGTAATCGGTTGAGAGCTTCAGGAACCGGGCTTCTACACTGAAGTCCGGTTCCTCGATTGTCAGGATTGAGACGCATGACCCTGGAACAACTCCGCATCTTTCTCGCAGTTGCTGAACAACTTCACTTTACCCGTGCAGCGGAACTGCTGTATATCACTCAGCCTGCTGTCAGTGCAGCAGTTCAAAGTTTAGAAACGGAGTATGGTGTCAAGCTGTTTCACCGCATTGGTCGTCGAGTCGAACTTACGGACGCTGGCCGATTACTCCAACTGGAAGCGCAGAAGATTCTGGATCAGGTAGCGCTGATGGAACGAAACTTGCGGGATTTGAACAATTTACAGCGCGGTGAATTGAATCTGGGTTCCAGTTTAACCATTGGCAACTACTGGCTTCCCAACAAAATCAGTTTATTCAAACAGCAGTATCCAGGGATTACGGTGAACTGCACACTCGGTAACGCTGAGGAGATTGCTGAGGGAACGGCAGTTGGACGGTTCGATCTGGGGCTGGTCACAGGTGAAGTGAAACCCGGATTGAAATCTGTATTGAACCAGGAGGTCGTCGGGCATGATCGCCTGCAAATTGTTGTGGGCCAGTCCCATCCCTGGTTCCAGCATAATCAGGTGATGCTGGAAGCGCTGACGACAACCCGATGGGTCATGAGAGAGGCGGGTTCGGGAGCACAGCAGGTGTTTGAGCGATCGCTCCAGAGTTGGGGGGTTGATCTGACTAAACTTGAGATTGTCCTGGTGCTGAGCAGTAGTGAGATGGTGAAAGCGGTCGTTGAGCAGAGTATGGGGGCTGCGGCTTTGCCTCAGTTGATGGTCGAGAAGGAGATTAAGCTTGGCACCCTTCGATCGGTTCAGGTGATTGACCGTCAGGCGAAAGTTTCAAAGCTTCTGGATATGATTCAGCCCATCTGGAAGCTGAAGCATCAGCAGCGATTTCAAACGAGAATCCTGGATGCGTTTGAGGAAATTTTAATTGATGTAGATGATATGACATCTTTCCCTGAGCGGAGTCGAAGCCAGCTTTAGGGAAGTTCCTTGGGAATTTTAGCGATTAAGGCGACTGCGGATTCACTCTCGCTTCATTCGCCTGCGTCAATTGCTTTAAATCCAATAATTTTGCCCCATCCCCCCCAACAATCAGCGGCAAATTTCCGTTCCATTTGTCGATCGCCTGCCGCTGCAATAATTCGGGTGTCAGATTCTCCCGCAATAACCGCTGTGCTTCTGCTTCGCCCTTTGCCAGATTGATTCTCGTCTCCGCCTCTTTGACTGCCTTCAGCGCCACAAACTCAGCTCGTTTTGCCTCCTGCTCAGCAATTTGTTTGGTCTCCACGGCGTCACTGAATCGTTGAGAGAAGTGAACGTGAACCAGGGAGATGTCATCCACCGCTACATGGTAGGTTCTCAATCGCTCCGTCAATGCCTGATCAACTCCCTGCTTTACTTCTCCTCGTCGGGTAATGATTTCTTCGGCGGTATACTTTGCCATCACTGCCTTCAGTACTTCTTCGATCGCCGGACTGATAATTCGCTCGATCACCGCCTGCTGATTTCCAATTTTTTGATAAATCAGATTCACTTCTTCAGGGACGATGTGCCAGTTCAACGCCACATCGGTGTAAACCTCCTGGAGATCCTTCGACGAAGCTTCTGCGGAAATCTCCTGGCTCTGCACTCGCACACTCAACTTTTCGACACTATAGACAATAGGAATCAGGGGGTGAATCCCTTCTGTCAGAACCGTGTCCTGAACCGCACCAAATTTCATCAATACGCCGCGCTCACCCGCATTCACAATGACAAAGAAGCTGGAGAGCAGCGCCAGCACGAGCAAAATTAACAGAACCCGAGTTGCCGCAAAAAGATCTCGACTGCTTTTCTTACCCGGGTTAAAAGAGGCATTCAGAGCGGCAGGTGAGCTGGTTTGGGCAGGCAAGCCTGAGAGGTCAGACATACGAAGAAGGAAACGAAACTATCACAACGGGATTGCACCAGTGTATTTCCTGCGAAAGGCGATCGCCCAGATCTCCGAGGTTTCTGAAAACCTTGGAGGTCTGCTGTCTCTATCTTATGGGTAAGAGCAGCGGTTCGCTCAAATGTAATCAGGATTACAGAATTATACTGAAGTACTTATAGCGCTTCGCGCCTGGATAAGGTACAGATTTTTGTGAGAGAACCGCGCGGTGCGCGGTTCTCTCACAAAAATCTGTACCTTACTAGAGCGAGAAACGTAATAAACGAACAAACATCCATCACATACCACAACAAATAAATTGGAAAACGTAATTCATAATCCGAATTTATCGTTTTGACAAAAAAGAATATTTGCTCCTATCGATGGGCAGGAATACAGTAGGGAAACGGTATCCAGGTTCTGAGTCTGCCGCATCCATCGTTAGGAAACTGTTATGACGAGTGAAATCAGGTTGCAATCTACCGAGCAGAGCGCTCATGGATTAAAACCAAACTGTTTGTCATTTGGGGAGGTGCTGGCGCAATCGTTTGCTGTGATCGCTCCCACCACGATCCCTGCTTCCAATTTGGGTTTAATCGTGGCGCTGTCAGGAAATGGTACCTGGCTCAGTTTCCTGATCGGATTAGTCGGGTTAGTGCTGGTCAGCATCAACATTAATCAGTTCGCCAGCCGTTCTGCTTCACCGGGATCGCTCTATTCCTACATCATTAAAGGGCTAGGACCAACCGCCGGAGTAGTTTGCGGTTGGAGTCTGGTGCTGGCTTATCTGTTTACCGGGATGTCGGTTCTATGCGGGTTTGCCAACTTCAGTGGCATCATGCTGGGGCATCTGGGGATTCACCCCTCCAGCATTACCCTGCTGGCGATTGGCGCTGGGATCGCCTGGTATACCGCCTACAAAGACATCCAGCTTTCTGCGGTCGCATTGCTGTGGATTGAAGGATTATCGCTGGGATTGATCCTGGTCTTGAGTATTGTGATCTGGGCACATCACGGGTTTGTCCTCGATCCCGCACAGTTGACTCTCAAAGGCGTCACCCCCGGTAATATCGCCAGCGGACTGGTGCTGGTGTTGTTTGCTTTCTCTGGTTTTGAGAGTGCCACATCTCTGGGAGATGAAGCAAAACAACCGCTCAAGACCATTCCCAGGGCGGTGATGGGCAGTGTAATTCTGGCGGGATTGTTCTTCACGTTTACCACCTACGTCCAGATGTTAGGTTTTGCGGGCGCAGGGGTCTCAATCACAACCACAGAAGAACCATTAGGATTTCTGTCACGGCAGATGGGGCTTGGCTTTCTGGGTGAATGGGTAGCGATCGGGGCACTGATTAGCTTCTTCGGCTGTGTCATTGGTAGTATTAACCCCGCTGCTCGGATTGCTTTCCTGATGGCCCGTCATGGCCTGTTTCACGCGAAACTTGGTGCTGCCCATGCGGCTCATCGGACTCCCCATAATGCGGTCTCCCTCTGCACCCTGATGATGTTTCTGGTGCCAGCAGGAATGGCGATGAGGGGTATCAAACTGTTCGACAGCATGGGCTATCTGGGCGCGATTTGCAGTTACGGATTCGTCACCGTCTACATTCTGATTTCGATCGCCGCTCCTGTTTACCTGCACCGCATTGGCAAACTGCAGATGCGCGACATTGCGATCGCTCTGCTCTCCATCGGCTTCATGCTGCTGCCCCTGCTGGGCAGTGTGGGCATCCCCGGTAGCACCCTATTCCCCGTTCCTGAAGCACCCTATCGCTGGTTCCCCTACCTGTTTCTGCTGTATATCAGTGTGACCTGTGGCTGGTTTGTGGTGAAGCGGGTGCGATCGCCCCACGTTGCTCACACAATGCGTCGCGGTGTTGATGCCATCCACGCTCGATTTGAAGAAGCTGCTGTACCCGTTTGTGTTGTGAGTGAGGATTTGACCAATGAATGATTTCTTAACAGCAATCCCCACTGGATTGACGGCGTTTACCGCAACCAACCTGGATGACATCGTGATTCTGCTGCTGTTCTTCTCCCAGGTGAATGCCGCTTTCCGCAAGCGCCATATTATCGCAGGGCAGTATCTTGGATTTGGTGCGCTTGTGCTGGCCAGCCTCCCAGGCTTTTTCGGCAGTTTTCTGTTTCCCCGCCCCTGGATTGGTCTTCTGGGAATTGTGCCGATCGCCATTGGAATTAGCCGCCTGCTCAATCCCGACAGCCAGGACGAAGAAACAGAATCAGTTCAACCACTGACAACGAACTCCTGGTGGTCGAGTATTCTGTCTCCCCAGGCATATAGTGTCGCTGCGGTCACGTTTGCGAATGGCGGTGATAATGTGGGAATCTATATGCCGCTGTTTGCCAGCAGCACCTGGGAGCGACTGATCGTGATGCTCATGGTCTTCTTTACTCTGGTTGGCGTGTGGTGCCTGGTTGCCAACCGTCTAACCCAGATCCCCGTTGTTGCAGAAACACTCACCCGCTACGGTAATCAACTGGTTCCCTTTGTACTGGTGGGCTTAGGAATTTTGATTCTGGTGGACAGCCACACTCTAGAGAATCGTGGGCTGGCAACCCTGGCCCTGGCCATCAGTGGTCTGGTATTCCTGATGCTGTTGCGCAACAGCGGACGGTTGTTTGTCACTTCCCCCATCGAAGAGCCATAGAGAATGCAGGGACTTGTACAGGCGACATTTGCTTTGCAGTTCACCGAGGGGGTAATCGCTGGAATCATCGCCTTTGCTGCTTCCAACATTGATGACATTGTGGTACTGATGCTACTGTTTGGACAGAGGGAACGCTTTCAACCCCGACAGGTGATTGCAGGCCAATACCTGGGATTTTCCATCCTGATCCTCGCCAGTCTGCCCGGTTTCTTTGGTGGACTCGTTCTTCCCCGTCCGTGGCTGGGGCTACTGGGGTTGCTGCCGATCGCCATTGGGGTCATCCACCTGCGATCTCAGGAAACCGACGACCCGACTGTACAAACTGTTGCGATCCCGACGCCGTCAACTGAGGCTCCAGAAAACCACCATGTGGCTGGCTTAAACCACTGGCTGAACCAGCCGATCGCTCAGGTTGCTGCCATTACGATCGCCAATGGGGGAGATAATATCGGCATCTATGTGCCGCTGTTTGCCAATAGTTCAGTGATGAAACTGGGAATTATCCTGCTGACGTTTCTGGTGATGATTGCGGTGTGGTGCGCGATCGCCTATTCCCTGGCCAGCCACCCGGCACTGGCAAAGGGGCTGACGCGCTACGGTCATCGCCTCGTTCCGTTTATTCTGATAGGTTTGGGTCTTTACATTCTGATCGAAAGTAAAAGCTACAGCCTTGTGACGGGAAATTGATTTTTGAAATGTAAGGAGAAAACCGCTGACATGTCAATCTTCCTGCCATTTAAGCCAAAAGAGTTAACCGCAGAAACCGTTGAAGCAGCAAAAAAGCGCAACCCTAACCGCATTCGTGACCACCTGGCGAACGAACGCACCTATCTCTCCTGGATGCGAAGTGCGATCGCCCTTATGGGGTTTGGCGTGCTGATTGTGAGGATGCGCATTTTGCGCCCCCCCTTTGCGCCCCAACCTCCGGGTAACGGCTGGAAGTTAGGACTGGCCTTTGCAATTGTTGGACTGCTGACGGTTCTGCTCTCCACCCAGCACTACTTTGCAGTTCGCGATGACATCGAAGAAGACACCTATATGCCGCCTGATCGCTGGGTGATTCTCTCCAGCATGGCAATTTTGCTGCTGGGGACTGGCGTCATCTACTACGTGTTTACGATTCCGTTGGAGTCGCTGGGAGCCGTTATTCTGGAGTGAGCCAGAAGCAGTCGCCCCATTCCCATTGACCAGGCCAGTCCGAGCATCCAGCCCGCCACGATATCGCTGGGGTAGTGAACGCCCAGATAGAGCCGAGTCCAGGCGATCGCTACCACAAATAGCCCACCCAGAAACAGCACTAAACTCACCCACCGACTCCCCCACGTTAGTCTAACCAGCACCACGAACAGGGTCATGCTCAGCATGGCATGTCCACTGGGAAAGGCATAGTCCAGCTCTGGAAAGGGAGTATTCCAAAGGTGAGGCCGCTCCCGTTGGATCAACAGTTTTGCTGCGCGGTTGAGAAGCCCACTGCTCAGAATCGTCAAGGTCAGATAGAGGAGCGATTGCTTCGCCCTTCCGGGAAGGAGTAATTGCCGATATTGCAGGGCCAGCAGACCCAACCCAGTCACAACCATGAGCGAGCAAATCCCTCGAAAACTGCCCAGCCGGGTGAGCGCTCCAACAAAAGACTGCCATTCGGGTAGAGATGTTGCATGAATGAACTGAAGGATAGGCACATCCCATAGAAAACCAGTACCTTGTTGATAGACGGCGATCGCCAGAGTGGAAAAGATAGCAAACGGCAGAACAATCAGCAAGACAAATAAACGTGAGGGTTTTTGCGGTTCCATAAACATCCAGATCAAACGGAATGCGACAGCTTCCAACTCACCATAATCAGTAACATATAAATCCCAAACTTCAGCACTTTCTGTGGTGCAAGCTGACATAGTTTTGCCCCCACCAGTACTCCTGGGACTGAGCCAGCCCAGATCGAAAGCACCAGGCTCCAATCGACAGTACCTAAACTGAGGTGCCCCAATGAAGTGAAGCTCAACAGAATCGCAGCCTGTGTCAGATCGGTTCCCACCAGCTTACGGGCATCCAGTTGAAAGAAGGCAATCAGGACCAGGGCAAACAGCGACCCGGACGACACGCTGGTCAGTCCGACAATGCAGCCGAGAATCGCGCCGATCACCACTGCACATCCTCGTCCTTTCCAGGTATTCAGGTCAAGTTTAGGAAGAGTGGGGAATTCTAGACTGGGAAAAACAATCATCACCAGCAGTTGAATCAGCGCCAGCGCAGTGATGAGTAAGATAGCGACGCCAATACAGCGCAACAGAATCGCATCCAGATCCAGGGTTTGCATCTGCTGGATGAAATGCAAAATCGCCACGCCCCCCAGTGCTCCGGGCACACTGCCACTGGCCAACCAACGTACCACTTGCCAGTCCAGGGTTTCCTGCTGCCAGTGTTTCCAGCCACCCACAAGTTTCATCAGTGTGGCGGCCACCACATCAGAACTGACGGCGATCGCCACTGGCACCTGAAACACCAGAATTAGCATGGGCGTGATTAACGATGCGCCACCAATACCCGTGAGTCCCACCAGAATTCCCACGCCAAAACTGAGGCAGGGGAGGAGGAGATAATCGACCATGACCTTTCCCCTAGTTCCCGGACTGTGCAAAGGGCAGGAGCGCACCCAGGTTCATCGAGAACTCCTCCGGCAGAATTGTGGAGAGGTTAATCACCTTGAACTGAATGATCGCCACAATTGCAATCGTATAGGCCGTTGAAGTGGCGATTCCTGTCAGTAGTTCTTTTCTCAAATCGCGCGGCTGGGGCTGATTTTGTAGCACATCCATCGCCCCAAACTGCATCATCAAAATGCCGACCAGATTCGAGAGCCAGTATCCAGCGATCGCTCCCGGAAAGAACCAGTCCGGCGACACCCAGCGGCACAAATAGCCAAATCCATAGGCGACAGGCAGGTTAATAATCAAATCATTCCACCAGCACAACGGCGACAGCAGATACCCCACCAGCATCAGGAAGCCGCCCCTCAGCTTCCGCAGAAATCCGGGACTGGACAATCCATGCTCCAGCGATCGCGCTTCTGATTCGGGTGCAAGGGAAGCCTGAACGACGTTTGAACTTTCCTGAAACTGCGCCATGAGTAAATTACGGTATGTCGATGGACTTACCGAATATTAACAGGGATTGGAACAAAATACTATACCCCTACAGTCGTACCGTGCTTTGCACAGTGCAACCGTAGGGGATTCAGCAGTTGAGGCAACAGTTTTCGGCGTTGCTGATTTGAAATATGATTT
>JBIKWV010000133.1:0-8349 GCA_044356135.1 Elainellaceae cyanobacterium | reverse complement strand
GGCCTCACCCTCACCCCCATCTCCCTCCTCCTCCAGCAATCGAACCACCGCACCATCCTCCAACCCTGGATCGCCCCGATTTCTTCCCTTCCCCCTTCCCCCGAACAGACATTCCACGGAACGTCTCTACCCATCCACCCTTCGACCCGCTCACCGCATCGTTCATCCATCCCATCTGCGTTCATCTGCGTTCATCTGCGTTCCCTATCTGATCTCCTTACCACTGGCCTCCACCGCGCCAACTCCCAAACCCTCCGTCACTGGCAAGAACTCGAGCGCCAGGGAGCCGCATCAGGTTTTGTCCAACTCCTCAAACCCATCCAGCAGATCACCGCTTCACTCACTCAAAAAACAGCCGTCCTGCAATGGGATGGGCGATCGGCGGCTGAAGCAGTATTGGCGATCGCACTCCTGGTCAAACTGGCGGAAGAGCAATTCGGCGGCGATTGACATTGGTAATGGTACAGCAACCGCCGAGCGGTTTTGGGGTGGGAGGTTGGGCTTGCCGCTTATGTGAAAGTCTGGCTCAATTCCTTGAAGGCTGTATGAAGTTTATGGAGTAAAAACCTATGGACTTGAATGATTCTATAGATTTTTCCTCCGGTTACAGGGTGTTGATGCCAGTAGAGAATTGAGCGCCGAGAAGTGATGGAATTCTCACTGCTCTGATGCAGCAATGTCATTTGCCTCTGGCAGGTGTCCCAGTCAATAGTGCTGAATTAATTCCCCGATCTTCATTGAGCAAACCTATGCCTCCCACCGTTCGCAACGTCGCAAAGAATGGTATCGAAGAAACACGTCTGAGCCTGTTTGTTGCAGATTTCACAGCGGGGTTTAGCGATCCAGAGCAACAACCGCTACAAAGTGTTCGCATTCTCACGCTGCCAGCCAATGGCGTTCTGCTGCTGGGCGACGACCCTGTTCAGGCGGGCGATCTATTTTCGTTTAGAGATATCGATCGAAATAACGGATTGACGTTCATTCCCAACACGAATTTTGCAGGCACCACCAGTTTTCGCTGGACGGCTGCTGACAACGACGATGGCGTTAATCCTGCCCCTGTTCCGGCCACCTTCAGCCTCACCTTTGCCAACACCAACGACACGCCCACAGGCATTCTGTTGAATCCCAGCAGCGTCAACGAAAACTCACCCATCGGCGCAACAGTTGGAACCCTGAGTACCGTTGACCCCGACACGGGGAACACCTTCACCTACAGTCTATTCGCCACTGAGGAATACCGGGATAACCAGCTCTTTGAGATTGTCGGCAACCAACTGCGGCTGCGGGAGTCTCCCAATCATGAGGAGCGGCTGGAGTACCGGATCTACATCAGAACCGCCGACCAGGATGGGGAAGTTTTTGATCAGCAATTTGATATCGCCATTGCTGATGTTAACGAAGCTCCGACTGGATTACAGCTCAGCAATAGTCGTATCAATGAGAATTCGGGACTGAATGCTATTGTCGGTCTATTTTCTACCACTGACCCAGACGAGATCGATCAATCTGTCTATACGCTGGTGAGTGGAACAGGAAGCGTTGATAACAGCGCTTTTGCGATTGTCAACAATCAACTCCAGCTTCGATCGGGTGGAGACTTTGAGACGAAGCAAAGCTACAGTGTCCGAGTGCGCTCGACAGACAAAGGGGGACTCTTCACTGAACAAACCTTTGCCATCAACCTGAACGATATCAATGATGCGCCCAGTGATATCTCGCTGAGTAACACCCGCATCAACGAGAACAGTCCTGCAAATTCGGTTGTCGGCACCCTCCGTGCCATCGACCAGGATGCTGGAAGCAGCGTCAGCTTGAGCCTGGTGAATGGAGCGGGAAGCACTGATAATGGGAAATTTCGACTCTCAGGTAACCAGCTTCTGATCAACGAATCGCCCAATTTCGAGACAAAATCCAGCTACAGCATCCGGGTGCGAGCAACTGATAATTTGGGGGCGACGTTTGACGAAGTGTTGACCATTGGGGTGAATGACCGGAACGATGCCCCCAGAGTCAATCTGGAACTTCCCGATCGCGTGGTTCCCCTCAATACACCGCTGAATTTTCAGATTCCCGCCAATGCGTTTGTGGATGAAGACAGGGGCGATCGCCTCACCTACTCCGTCAGTCAAACCAATGGCCAGCCGCTCCCCGACTGGCTGCAATTTGACCCGGCCACTCGACGTTTGACTGGAACTCCCGATGACAGCGACATCCAAAAACTATCGCTCAGAGTCGTTGCCAGGGACGATGACGGTGCTGCTGCGGCACAAAACTTCGACCTGCTGGTGGGTTTTTACAGCGCACAGCAGGCAAAGCAGGGGCTTAACCGAGGGCTGGAGGAACTGCAAAAGATCTATGAGCAGCGGATGCTGGATGTGTCGCTGCCCGTTGCGGGGACGCTGAAAGATGAAGCACCAGCCTTTATCACCACCATCAATCAACGGCTTCAGCAGGCGATCGGAAACACCCAAAACTTCACGCTTAACCAGTTCAAAACAATCGTTGAGAATAGCCTGCGTCCGGTGTTTGGCCGGGGTTTGCAGGTCACCACAGAGCGCACCAGTAATGACGAAGTGATTCTGCGGCTGAATGTCGGACAGAATGCCAGTCGCTCCGTTGGTCTGCTGAGAAACCTGGGGCTGAACGCCTTGAAGTTGGAAACCACCAGCAGAGCAACCGCCAGTTTTGACAATGATTTGTCTCTGGTCATGGGCTTCAATCGCCAACATGGCTTCTTCATTGACACCCAGAAATCCAGCCTCGACTCAAAGGTGAGCCTCAACACCAGCGGTCTGAACGTCAAAGCTAATCTGGGTTTTTTACAGGCCAACTTTGGAAATAACAACAGGAGCCGCACGTCGCTGGATACAGAGTTCAGGGCAACACTGCGGGATCTCGGTGGAAATAGAGATGGGGATGGCGATCGCCTCACCACGCGGGAACTCAACGGCACCTTCCAGACCGGAAGCCTGTTCAGCACCCAATTGGCGGTCGATCCCAACATTGGCCTCAGCGGTCGAACCAGCTTCGGCAGAAGGATTCCCCTCCCCTCCTACAGGTTCAACCTGAATGCCGACTGGCAGCGTTACGAAATTGTCAACGGTCGCGTCGGGAATGCCCCCCCTCCCAAACTGGAGGTGCAGGATGTGCAAATGGATCTGGGTAGTTTCGTTAACCGCTTTGCCCGTCCCATTATCAGTACGATTAACGATGTGGTCGGCCCCTTCCGCCCGGTGACCCAGTTTCTCACCCGTGACACCAGGCTCTTCTCGGCGATCGGGCTGCGCAACGTGTTCGACCAGAACCGCGACGGTATTGTCAACGTCCTGGAAGTCGCAGGCACAATTGCGGGACGCAACCTGTCTGCCGCCACCTCGTTTATCAATACGCTGAACGGGATTGCCCAGGCTGATCGCGCCCTTGATAACCTTGGCTCCAGTGCTGATGGCGACAGCGGTGTCACCATCAACCACGGCACCTTCCTGATCGACGACATTGACCCCACGAAGGAGCAGCAGACCCGCAGACCCAGAGGCCGACGCACCGGGACTGCCCCTCAATCTTCTCTGGCACAGGCCAATGCCAGGGCAAACCAGCGCACTAAAGATGTGCTGAACGCCTTCAGTAACCTGGGCGCACTGCGGTTTCCGATTCTGGAAAACCCCGAATCGGTGATTGGCCTGATGCTGGGCAGTGGTGATGTCAGTCTGTTCAACTATGATTTGCCCGATCTGGCCCTCAGCTTTGGCGTGCGGCGGGATTTCAAGATTAAACCCCCGGTGGCCGGCTTCCTCAGTGGCGATATCTCCCTCAACAGCAATCTCTCTTTTGGCTATGACACCACCGGGCTGCAACGGTGGCGCAACAGCAACTACTCCTCCGCCACGGCCAACCAACTCTTTGACGGCTTCTATGTGGTGGACAACCCGGGCAATGAACTGGAAATTGTTGCCACGATTCAGGTGGGAGCAGGGCTGAACTTCAAACTGGTGCGCGGCTATGTCAAGGGCGGCATTGAAGGGCGAATTGGCGTTGATCTGGTGGATGTGGGTGAGGCGCAGGGAACGAGCGATCGCAAGCTTCGGGGCAGTGAGTTCTCCTCCCGTCCGATCCAGCAGCAGTTCAATGTCAATGGCAATGTCAGCATTTTCCTGGGGGCTGAGGTGCAGATCTGGTTGCCCTTTAAGTACCGCACCGTGTGGGATCGGCGGTTTGCCACCTTCCAACTGGCCAGCTTCAGCGTGGGAGCCAGCAACGGCGGCAACACCTCCAGAAAATATATCTCTGGTGCCACAATCTACCTGGACAGCAACTTCAACGGGGTACAGGACGACTTCGAGCCGTTCACCATCAGCAACCCTGATTCGTCCTACAACCTGGAAATTCCACTCTCCCGGTTCGATACAAATGGCAACAGCGTCATCGACCCCAGCGAGGGCAGACTGGTATCCATTGGCGGCACCGACACCTTCACCCTGCTGGAGGTTGAGACGCCCCTGTACGCCCCCGCTGGCTACCGGATGATTACCCCAGTGACGACGCTGATTCAAGACCTGCTGCGTCTGGGCGTTGCTCCAGATATCGCCGTTACTCAGGTTCGTACTGCCCTGGGACTGCCCGCCGTTGACCTGGCCAGCTTCGACTCGATCGCCGCCATCAACAGTGGCAATGCTAACGGTGCAGCCGTCATGTCGGCCCACATCCAGGTGCAGAATCTGATCGATCTGACCACTCGGATGGTGCGCGGTGTGCTGAACCAGCCTGCGGGAACGATCGCCGATCGGGTGATCCGGGCGATCGCCACCCAGATCCAGTCCACTGCGGGTTCGCTGGTGAATTTGACCGACACCGCAACTGTCCAGACGATTCTCTCTGCGACCCTCACCAGCCTTACCCCGGTCAGTCCTGATGCCAACTGGCAACGTCTGCTGGACATCGTTGATGAGGCGGCCACGATCATTGCTGGTGGCAACGCCCGCACCCGTGATATCTTCCGTGATCTGCCGCTGGCTGATACCCTGGTTGCCGCCAGTGAACTGCAAACCACCCTGCTGTCGGATACCGCAGCAGATCTGCAAGCGGCAGCGGCGGGTACCCAACCGATTGACGCGGTGGTGAATCGCAATACGGGCAACGGCCTCCTGCAAACAGTAGCCACAGTCCGCGCCGAAAAACTGCCCAACCCCATCTCCGGCACCAACGCGGTTGATGTCCTGGTGGGGACCGCAGGCCGGGATGGCATCAGCGGGTTCAATGGCAACGATCGTCTGTTTGGTCTGGCGGGTGAAGACCTGCTGGCGGGCGATGCCGGGGACGACGTGCTGCGCGGCGGCACCGAAGCCGATATTCTCTATGGTGGACTGGGGCGCGATCGCCTCCTGGGTGAACAGGGTAACGACGCATTGCTGGGCGAACAGGGCAATGACACGCTGTTCGGCGGTGATGGCGACGACATCATGGATGGCGGTGCGGGCAACGATAGCGCCTGGGGCGGCAACGGCAATGACCTGATCAGCGGCGACGTGGGCAACGACACCCTGCGCGGTGAGAACGGTAATGATATTCTGCGCGGTGATGCGGGTCAGGATATTCTGATCGGCGGTGTCGGCAACGACCTGCTCAACGGTGGAGTGGGTGCTGACCGCCTGACGGGAGGTGCAGGCCGGGATACCTTCGTCCTGGAGGCTTCCCGCACGGGTGTGGATGTGATCACCGACTTTGTGACCCGAACTGACATCATTCAGGTTAATGCAAATGACTTCCGGGGTAACTTTACCGTCGGTCGCGCCATTACAGTGGATCAGTTCCAGATAGGGGCAGGGGCACGGGATGCGGGCGATCGCTTCATCTACGATCGCGCCACTGGCAGACTGTTCTTCGACGTGGACGGTACGGGTGTGACGGCACAAATTCAGATCGCCCAGCTTTCGGCAGGTCTGGCGCTAACGAATCGCCAGATTGTGGTTGGTTTGTAGGGCAGGGAACAGAAATTTAATAAAACCCGGAATTTAGTTTCTGCAAGCGCGGCGAAGCCGCGCTTGCAGAAACTAAATTCCGGGTTTTAATCAATCCGTGATCCATAGGAAAATTGTGTGTCGTTCATACCAGAGAGACTGAACGCTATGAAAACTCGCACCCTCGGCACCCAGGAACTCACCGTTTCCGAACTCGGCCTCGGCTGCATGGGTATGTCTGATTTCTACAGCGGACGCGACGAAGCCGAATCGATCGCCACCATTCACCGCGCCCTTGACCTGGGCATCACGTTTCTCGACACCGCCGATATGTACGGCCCCTTCACCAACGAACAACTGGTCGGTCGTGCGATTCAAGATCGGCGCGATCAGGTAATCCTGGCGACCAAGTTTGGCAATGTGCGATCGCCCGAAGGTGCCTTTCTCGGCATCAGCGGCAGACCAGAGTACGTGCGGCAAGCCTGCGATGCCTCCCTGCAAAGGCTGGGCGTTGACGTGATTGACCTCTATTATCAGCACCGGGTAGACAACACCATCCCCATTGAGGAAACCATCGGTGCGATGGCGGAACTCGTCCAGCAGGGCAAAGTCCGTTACCTGGGCATGTCCGAGGCGGCTCCCGCCACGATTCGCCGCGCCCATGCGGTTCACCCGATTTCCGCGCTGCAAACCGAATACTCCCTCTGGAGCCGCGACCCGGAGGACGACATTCTGCCCACTGTGCGCGAACTGGGCATCGGCTTCGTGGCCTACAGTCCCCTGGGGCGGGGCTTCCTCACGGGAGCCTTCCAGACGCCCGCCGATCTACCTGCGGATGACTACCGCCGTAACTCTCCCCGATTTCAGGGTGATAATTTCTATAGGAATCTGGAGTTAGTTGAACGGGTGAAGGCGATCGCCATCGAGAAAGGCGTCACCCCCAGTCAACTGGCGATCGCATGGCTGCTGGCCCAGGGCAACGACATCGTGCCCATCCCCGGCACCAAGCGCCGCAAGTACCTGGAGGAAAATGCCGCTGCGGTGGACATCACCCTCACGCCGGATGACCTGCGCCGGATTGAGGATATCGCCCCAAAAGGAGCAGCAGCGGGCGATCGCTACCCCACTCACACCATGCACACCGTCAACCGTTAGCTGCATGAACCGTACCATCGTCTGGTTTCGACGTGACCTGCGAATTTCAGACCACGCCCCGCTGCATCGTGCGGCTTTGCGGGGGGAGGTGGTTCCCGTGTTTGTGCTGGATCGGGCGCTGCTGCACCATCCAGAAACGGCGGTGGCGCGGGTGGCCTTCATGCTGGAGTGTCTGCGCAGTCTGGATCAGGAGTTGCGCGATCGCGGTGGCTGGCTGATCGTGCGTTATGGCGATCCCGTTGAAGTGCTGCCCCAACTGATGCGCGATGCCCAGGCAGAAGGTATCTACGCCTACGTGGACTTTGAGCGAATCTACGGCAGGGTGCGTGATGCGCGGCTGAACCGGGAACTGGAACGACAGGGCATGAAAATTCGCTGGTTTGAACCCTGCGGAACGACGGCTGAGTTAATTCCATACCCTGAATATCGAGAGCTGTGGTATCGGGACATGATGAGCGATCGCATTCCCGTTCCTCGACAGGTGACGGTGCCGGAGGCGGTTCACAGTGAGCCGATTCCTGATCTGAAGGAGTTGGGATTGATTGCCGACAACAAGCCAATTCCCCCCGGTGGTACGCAACCAGCGCGGGAACTGCTGAAGGATTTTCTGGCAGAGAAGACCGATCGCTACTACTGGCAGCTTTCCTACCCCGGTGCAGAAGCGACCTCCGGGCTGAGTCCTTACATCAAATTCGGCACGATTTCGATTCGCGAATGCTTTCAGACGGCCCATCGGTTTAAGTCCCCCGATAGCCGGGTAGAACGGAGTCGGCAGCAGTTCATTGCCCGTCTGCGGTGGGGCAGTGGGTTTGCCCAACGGTTTCGCTATCTGCCGCAGTTGGAGGTGCGATCGCTCTACAGTGTGTTTGACGAAGACGGCTGGGATTTCGACGAGACGCTTTACCGGGCATGGCAGAACGGCGAAACGGGGTATCCCATCATTGATGCGGCAGCCCGCTGCTTGCAGGCCACTGGCGGCTGGAAGCAGCTTAATTTTCGGGTGAGAGCTATCTACTCCAGTTTTCTCAGCAATCTTTTAGGGATGGACTGGCGATACGGAGCGCTCCACTTCATGCGGCACCTGACGGATGGGGACTGCCCCATCGACCACTATCAGTGGGCGATGCAGGCGGGCGTCACCCACTGCGCCGACAAAACCTGGACGCGAATTTACAATCCAGGGCAAACAGCGATCGATCGCTGTGACCCCGATGGCCTGTTTATCAAACAGTGGCTC
>JBIKWV010000132.1:0-8388 GCA_044356135.1 Elainellaceae cyanobacterium | reverse complement strand
CACAGCGCGGCTGACGAGCGAAAGGTGGGCATTGAGTTCAGTCTGGTCGCAGATGAGTTTCATGGGGGAGCTGGATCACGATCTTGCCTGGAAGCAGATCCTAACACCCCTGCCTGAAAGGTTCAATTTACGAATCGGATGTCTTTAAGAGAGGTTCCGGATCAAAAAAATTTTAAAGAGAAAGAGTAGTAGTAGGCACTGTGGAAACTGTGGAGAAAGTCTCGGAACCGTTATTCTTCAAGCGCTTTCTTAAAAGGAAGGTTGTGGAAAACCTGTGGAAAACAGGGGTGGTTATACACAGACCACTGATATTCATGGAGTTTTCCACGGTTGCCAATGGGTTTTTCTATCATAATCCCCAGTGTTTTCCACAGAAAATCGGAGGTTTTCCACAGATATTTGGGCGATCGCTGACATTTTTGTTGTAGGGATCGTGATACTGCCAGCCGGGAGATAGGTAGAAATAAAGTTCTTCTTAAGGAAAGTTTTCCCAGAGCACAAGGAAAATGCACAGAGGAAAGAATTTTTTTCAGCGCGGCGCATGGGACTTCGTTAAGCTATAAGGTGAGGTTGAGAAAACTTACGGTTCTTTAATCTTGGTGTAGTGTTATGGCTGTATCTTTAACGCCCTTCAGCATGGCAACGGGGATGGCGACAGCGCCAACGGTGACCCCTGAGAAGACCAGTCAAACAGTTCGGAAGCCCTACCCCAACTACAAAGTGATTGTGCTGAACGATGACTTCAACACGTTCCAGCACGTCGCCAATTGCCTGATGAAGTACATCCCCAATATGACGAGCGATCGCGCCTGGAGCCTCACGGAGCAAATCCACAACGAAGGACAGGCGATCGTCTGGGTGGGGCCACAGGAGCAGGCAGAGTTCTACCACCAGCAGCTCAGCCGCGAGGGGTTGACGATGGCTCCCCTGGAGGCGGCGTGAAGTCAGGCAAGTCTAAGAAGTCAGGCCAGTCCAAAGGGAAGCGATCGAGAGAAGTAAACAATGAAGAGCCGGGTGGGAGTGCTACCCCGGGTCGAGTGGTGTGGAATCATTCAACCCATCTGCCAGGGCTGATCCCGATTCTGGAAAAGCTGACCAAAGTGCCGGGAGTTTCGACGATTACTCCGGCAGTGATTGGGTCAGCGCGATCGAACGCACCTGCAATGACGATTAAGGTGTCGGTGCCGATTCGGGGTGGGTTTAAGTTGATCGCCCGGAAGGGAAAGACGTTTCAGGAGGTGTTTGTGCTGACCCGCCTGAGTCGGGAGGAGCTGGAGGGAGCGATCGGGGCGTTGTTGGGATAAGGGTGGATGGGTGGATGGGTGGATGGGTGGGTAGAGCGTCTGATATGGCAATTGAAGTTTTGGTTGGGACAAGGGAGGCAGGGGGTACCTCTGTCCTAATCAACCTTTCGGTTGCTACAGGCTCAAGAACAGAGTGAGTGTCGTGGGGAATACAATTTAGCGTTGGGGTTAGCGGCAAACTGAGATCGGTGCAAAGGGGCATCATTCCCTGTTGAGCTGCGGTTAATGCGAATTTTGTTGGTTGAGGATGATATTCATCTGGCAGAGTCTCTCACCGAAGCACTGACAGCGCAGCGATATGCGGTGGATGCGGTGAGGGATGGGGAACTGGCGTGGGAACAGATGAGTGCGCTGGCCTACGACCTGATTTTAATGGATGTGACCTTGCCCAGGCTGGATGGTCTGCGGCTGTGTCAGCGGCTGCGCGATCGCGGCCTGGGTGTTCCTGTTTTGATGTTGACGGCGCGAGATACCTGTCTGGACAAGGTGAATGGTCTGGATGCGGGCGCGGATGTCTATATGGTGAAGCCGTTTGATCTCCAGGAGTTGCTGGCTCAGATTCGGGCACTGTTGCGTCGGGGTGGGACATCTGCTGCTTCTGTGCTGCGTTGGGGCAGTTTGTCGCTGGATCCCGGTACTTATGAAGTCCTGTACGATTCCCAACCATTGCGCCTGACGCCGAAGGAATTCACCATTCTGCAAACGCTGCTGCACCACGGGGCACGGGTGCTCAGTCGAGCAACCCTGATCGAACATGCCTGGACCTGGGAGGATGCACCAGAAGAAGAGACGGTGAAGAGCTACATCAAAAGTCTGCGGGCGAAGCTGGCGGCGGCGGGGGCACCGAAGGATTTGATTGAGACAATCCACGGCGTCGGGTATCGGTTAAAGGGGGCAAAAAATCCATAGAAGCAGATGAGGGCGAACCACGGTTCGCCCTCATCTGCTTCTATGGATTTTCGAATTAACCACACCGTCTCCCCGATTTCTCCACGAAACCATCCCCGCGATCGCCACTTTGGATCTGTACCGTTGTGCGTAATCGCAGCCAGAAGAAAAACCGCTAATGGGTAACTGGCGATCAAAAATTGTAGCTTTTGTTGCAGTTTAGCAGTCTAACGGGAGAAAGACAATGATGATTCGCAGACGGACATTTTTGCAGTTGGGGGCGGGGACGACGTTAGCGATCGCCACCCATGCCTGCTCTCAGGCTCCTACTACGACCTCCTCACCTGAAGCCTCTCCGGCGGCTTCTCCGGCAGCGGCTACCAGTAGCGAAAATCCGGGTAAAATCTCCATTGGCTTCTGGCCTGTGGCCGCAGGATTGCCGCTGTTTCTGGCGGTGAAGAAGGGCTATTTCAAGGAAGTGGGTCTGGATGTGGAGGCAGTGAAGTTTGCCTCGGCGAACCAGGTGGTTGAAGGTTTGATTGCAGGACGGTTACAGGGAACGGGGAACGGGGTTGCCAGTGGAGCGCTGGGACTCGCAGAAATTACTTCGCCGGGATTGTTCAAGATCTTTGCGTCGAACCCCAGCAATGAGAAGTACGTGCTGGAACAAATTATTGTGGCGAAGGACAGCCCCATCCAATCTATTACCGATCTGAAGGGTAAGAAGTTTGCCACAGGGCCGGGGGCACAGAATAAGGCGATCGCCGAGGCCATCTTGCAGAAAGCGGGCGTTGAGGATCCCCAGGTGGTGTCACTTGAGATTCGACAGCATGTGGCGGCGATTGAGTCGGGGCAGATCGATGCGGCGTACACTCTGGAACCAACCGGAACCGTGGGTGCGATGAAGGGCATTACGCGGATTCTGGAAAGCGGCGTGGTGGCCAAATACATCCTGGGTGACCCGATGGCTCCCTGGTTTGGCGGGTCTGCGTCGCTCAGCACCAAATTTATTGAGCAGTATCCCGAATCCACCAAAGCGTTTGTGGAGGCTTATCGGCGGGCGATCGAGGAGATTCGCACCCAGCCCGATGAGGCGCGGCCTTATCTGGTGGGCAATACGGCGATCGAGGGTGATCTGGTGAAGAAGGTGCCGCTGGTGGACTACCGCATGTATGACGAGTTCACACCGGAGGATGTGCAGTACTTCCAGAAGTTCTTTGACTTCATGGCGGACAAGAAGGTGTTTGCCAAGCCAGTGGATGTGGCGTCGCTGCTGTACAAACCTGCTTAGGATCGTGAATAAATTAACCTGGAATATTTTTTGATAGAAGCGCGGCTTAGCCGCGCTTCTATCAAAAAATATTCGGTTTTATTTAATCCAAGATTCTTGGGAACGGAGATTGAATCATCTGTGAAGCTCACCGCAGAGCGCGTAAAGGTTTGACTCTGCGTCCTCTGCGCCTCTGCGGTGAACGCAAGCCAGTTCAGCTTGATCCTTAGGAGAAACCTGTGTTAGGAATCGACACGTCTCAAACTGTTCCAAAAACTGGAATCTGTATTGAAATTCAAGGTCTATGCAAGTCGTTTGGGGGGCAAGTTCTGTACGAGGATTTCTCCTTGACGCTGCCCAACAATCAAATCACGTCGGTGTTTGGCCCCAACGGTTGTGGGAAGTCCACGCTGATCAATATGGTGAGTGGGCTGCTGCCGTTTGACAAAGGACAGGTGCTGATTAACGGTAAACCGATTCGTCGCGCCCGCATCGGCTATGTGTTTCAGAATTATCGGGATGCGCTGTTTCCCTGGATGAGCGCCTTTAATAATATTGCGTATCCGTTGCGCGTCAAAGGAGTGCCCGACAAGGAGTGTCGGGATCGCGTCCAGCAGATGATCGACAACTTCAATATTCGGTTAGACCTGAAGCGCTATCCCTATAGTTTTTCGGGTGGTCAGCAGCAGCTCATTTCCATCCTGCGGGCGCTGGTGGCGGAACCAGAGGTGCTGTTTCTGGATGAGCCATTCTCGGCGCTGGACTTTGAGATGACGCTGTTTGTGCGCGACAAGCTCCAGGAGATCTTCATGGCGACCCAGGTACCTATGCTGATGGTGGTACACAACCTGGAGGAGGCCGTCTATCTTGCAGACACAATTTTGCTCCTGAGCAAACGACCGACGCACCTGGTGGAAGCGGTGCGCTTCGACGCGCCCCGTCCCCGCACGCCGGATACCCTGTCTTCCCCCGAATTCATCGAAACGAGCCGTCACTGTCTGGAAATCTTTCGTCAGGAGATGCGGAAATGAGCGCCCTATCCTTGTCCACGCCGAAGCGCAAAAAAAGACTATCTGCCGGTGAAATGATTGATCGCTTGCTGCCGTTGGTGGGGGTGCTGATCTTGTTTGGCCTGTGGTGGCTGATTTCAGTATCGGGTCTGGTGAATCCTGTGCTGCTGCCGACACCCTGGGCAACGCTGGGAACGCTGGCCACCTCCATTTTTGGAGGAACGATGCTGGTGGATTTTTGGGCAACGGTGGCACGAACCTTTCAGGCATTTGCGGTCGCCGCCCTCGTCGGTGTTCCTCTCGGTGTCGCCCTCGGCAGCTCTGAAAAAATCTACCGTAGCTTCGAGTTTCTGATTGACTTTTTCCGTTCCACGCCCGCCAGCGCGCTTATTCCCATGTTCATTCTGTTCTTTGGGGTAAGTGACCTGTGCAAGGTGATCATTGCCGCCTTCAGTGCGCTGCTGCTGATCGTGTTCAACAGCGCCTACGGGGTGATTCATGCGCGGCGATCGCGCATCATGGCCGCAAAGGTGATGGGAGCCAATCGGTTTCAGATCTTCAAAGATGTGCTGCTGCTGGAAAGTCTGCCCCAGACCTTCATTGGCCTGCGCAGTGGGATCAGCATCGCCCTGGTGATTGTGATTGTCTCGGAGATGTTCATCGGCACGGAGCAGGGCCTCGGCAAACGGATTATCGATGCGCAGCAGATTCTCAATGTGGGGGATATGTACGCTTCAATCCTGATCACTGGGATTCTGGGCTACTGCCTCAACGCGATGTTCCTGCTGATCGAGAAGCGGTTTGTCCACTGGAGCGGCAAGTAGCGGCAGGGTCACGGTCACCGTTGTGCCCTGATCCACCTGGCTGGCGATCGCTATCTCTCCCCGATGTAGTTCTACGCAGGTTTTCACCACCGCCAGCCCCAGCCCGGTGCCGCTACGTTCGCCCACATTGCTCGCCCGATAGAAGGCTTCCTGCAGGCGAGGCAAGTCTTCGGGGGGAATGCCAATCCCGCGATCGCGCACTACCAATGTTGCGGCTGTCTCATGGCAGGTGACCTGAAACTGAACGGGTTCCGTGTCCGGGGAGTACTTGCAGGCGTTGGAGAGCAGGTTGGTGAGGAGCGATCGCATCAGCTTCTGATCCAGATAAACCTGGCGCTCCCCCGAAAAGACAAACCAAATCAACTGTGGGCGATCGGCCTGGAGTTCTTCGACCAACTGGCGGCAGAAGGACTCCAGGTCGAACCATTCGGGGGCGAATTCCAGCTTGCCGACTTCAGCTCGATTCAAAGTGAGTAGATCGCTGATCATCTGGGTCATGCGTTTGGCGGCAGACTGGATACGCTGGACGTTCTTCTGTTTTTGTTCATCCGACAGAAAATTGTCGTTAGCGCTGAGGGACTGGGACGAGAGCAAAATCGTGCTGAGAGGGGTGCGTAGTTCGTGGGAGGCCATCGAGAAAAAGCGCAGCTTCAGGTCGCTGAGTTCTCTGGTTCGCTCCAGTTTCCGTCGGAGGGAGGCTAGAAACAGCGCCAGTCCGCTGGTGAGTAGCAGGCCAATCAGCAGGGTAGCCAGGGAACCGTAGGGCAGAGTGTTGGGATAGGTGGCTGCTGGCGTGAAGGTAACGGACCACTGGCGATCGCCCACATTCAACTGTCGAGTGCAGTCTGCTTCAGTCGGACAAATGGCTCGATTCTGAGGAGAGGGGGCGGAGGGACTGGGCGTCGTGGTAATCCGTTTCGTTGCCGACTGATATGCCCCCAGAAACTGCTCTGTTGGTGGTGCATTCTGGTCGCGCAGCCAGAAGTCGATATCGGCGCTCAGGTTCTGTAGCGATTCCTCGACCACATCAGAGACGCGGAAAACGCCCAGCAGGTAGCCCCTCAGGCGATCGCGCCGTTCCCTGACCAGTGGCAACGGCTGCGGCGAATCGTACACGGGCAGGAATACCAGAAAACCAAACTGATCGCGTTGCTCCTGCACCAGGCGAATGCGTCCCGTGGTGCTGACGGCTCCTGTGTCGCGGGCACGCTCCAGGGCAGAACGACGAATTTCATCGGAAGCCAGGTCGAACCCCAGGGCGGCCTCATTTCCCGTTAGCGGTTCTACAAAGGTGACGGGGATGTAGTAAGAGCGATCGCCCGCTGTCCGGAGTCCCTGCGGCCCCAACTCCATAATCTGAAATTGGGGAAATCCTTCGCCCCGAATTCGCTGTTCAAACCCGAGTCGCTCTGGTTGGGGGACAAAATCAGCCCACTCCAGCGCCTGGATACCGGGGGAGGTGGTGAGCGATCGCTGGACCAACCCCCGGAAAGTCGCCCGATCCACGACGCCATCCGTAACCGCGTAGAAATCCCCCAGCGCCTTCAGAATATTGGTATAGCTGTCAAAACTACGCTGGAGCGCTGTGGACAGGTTCTCAATCTGTCGCTGAAACCGCGCCTGTTGGTTCCACTGCTCCCACTGCCCCACCCACAGTGCTGCCGCCAGCGAGACTGTAACCCCTGCTCCCAGCGTCAATCCGGCGGTGAGGTGGCGGGTCAGAAAATTGGCTTTCATTTACAGATAGTCCACGTCCAGGCGCTGCATGGCCCGGTCTACCTCGTACCAGAGTTCCTTGTAGTCCGGTGCGGTGCGAATCGCCTTGTTCAGATAAAGCCGGGCTTTGTCGGGTTCTCCGGTGCCGATCAGGTAGCAGCCCCACTTGTAGTAGGCGATCGCCAGCCAGTTGCGTACTTCCCGGTCATTTGGCAGGCGCTGGGACAGACCTTCGACGAGGGCGATCGCTCTGGGGAAGCGGCGCTCCTGGATTAAGTTCTGGAGCTGTTCGTAGGAACTGACTTTGAGCTGGTGATCGGTTTGAGAGGCGGTTGGATCGCGCTGGATAGTAGGTTTTTTGCGCTGCTCCAGGGTATTGGTGGGTGGCTGAGTGGCTGGCCTTTGGCGTGAGCGATCGGCGTCTGACTGAGCACTGCTGCTGAAGTCTGAACGGTGGATGGGTGGATGGGTGGATGGGTGGATGGGTGGATGGGCTTCAACGTGAGCGCCCGGTCGAACGGTGCCTGGGTCTTGGTGGGGGGGAGTGGGGCTTTGTGGAGGCTGTGGAGTCTTGTGTTGTGACTGAGTGCTGCTTTGCGGTCGGTCGGGAGGCTGGGACTGGCTGGTGGTGTTTGTCTCTGGCCTGCTCTGTGAATGCCTCTGACCGTTCTGTCGGGAACTGGTCTGGGATTCCCAGGATGGAGTTCTGCGCGTTTGGGAGCTGCTAGAAGGTCTGGACAGTCGCTGGGCCTGCCGCATCGCCGGGGTCTGTGACACCTCCAGGAGCTTCTCGTAGGCTTCAGTGAGCTGGATAAACTTTTCCTGCGCCGCATGCTGTGCCTCGCCGGGGTTGACATCCGGGTGGTACTGCCGCGCCAATCGACGGTAGGACGACTTGATCTCATCGTAGGACGCGCCCATGCGCAATCCCAGCAGTCGGTAGCATTCGGAAAGGTGCATTCCTTAATAAAACGCAGCAGAACTTGTGTTAATTCTGCCACCAGTTAGGGGGAAAAGTACGGCGCGGGGGGAATTTGTGGATGGGTGGATGGGTGGATGGGTGGATGGGTGGATGGGTGGATGGGTAGGAGACGAAAATCTGCGTTCATCTGCGTCCATCTGCGTTCCGGTGGGAGGGTGGACGGGTTGACGGGTGGATGGGTGGATCGTATTTACAGTACCTCCAGGGGTTTCTGCTGCCAGGAGCATGGCTCAACCGTGGGAGGGGTAGTGCAGGACTTGCTGTTGCTAAAACAGCGGTTTGCCGTCAAGACCGACATATTTGCCCTCGCACCATTCAGTCCTGCTGCGATCGTGGGTAACGCGCTGTGGGCTGTTCGCTACTCACGAGTGACCTGATAGGAGGGGGTTTGGGG
>JBIKWV010001083.1:0-8409 GCA_044356135.1 Elainellaceae cyanobacterium | reverse complement strand
TCTCGTTATTCTGATTCCCCATTGGCATGACTTCCATTGTGATGATTCGTTTTTACAGAACCTCGCTAAGGATGCAAAAATTGTAATACTAAAATTCAAATCTACAGGTCTTAGAAAGCGAAGTTATTCTTCTAACAAACCAATGTATTTGAGATAGAAGATTAGTCATTTTTAGGGGAAGGTAAGTTTAGGAAACGCGTCTTTTTGTTATTTATTTTATAAATTTAACTCCTAACTTTGAATAATTTTACCATGTATTCTTTCTTATTCTTTTTAATTTATTGAACTTTATTTATGAATAGCTTTTATATTGGAAATAGAAAGGTTGGCTACAATGAACCTCCACTTGTCATTGCTGAGATTGGTATAAATCATAATGGAAGCCTTGAATTAGCAAAGCAGTTAGTTGATGTAGCAATTGCTGCTGGTGCTGAGGTTATTAAGCATCAAACTCATATAGTTGACGAGGAGATGAGTGAATTTGCTAAGCGAACGATTCCTGGTCATACAGATAAGTCTATTTATGAAATTATTGACAATTGTTCTTTAAATGAAACTGAAGAGTGGGAGCTTATGAAATATGTCCAAGAACGTGGAGCTATTTTTATAAGTACGCCTTTTTCTCGTGCTGCTGCGGATAGATTGCAATCGTTTAATGTGCCAGCATTTAAGATTGGTTCTGGCGAATGTAATAACTATCCTTTACTTAAGCATATTGCATCATTTGGCAAACCAATTATTTTAAGTACCGGAATGAATAATCTTGACACCATTAGAGGTGCGGTTAATATTTTCGAAGACTTTTCGATTGATTATGCATTGTTACATACGACTAATTTGTATCCAACAGACCCTGAATTAGTAAGACTTGGAGCTATTAATGATATTCGAAGGAACTTTCCTAGGGCTATAGTTGGTTTATCAGATCATACAACTAGTAATTTAGCTTGTTTAGGTGCGGTTGCTCTAGGTGCTTGTATCGTTGAAAGACATTTTACTGATTCAATGGATAGAGTGGGGCCCGACATTGTGTGCTCTATGGATGGTATTGCTTTATCAGATCTTATTCGTGATTCTGCAATTATGCAGAAAATGAGAGATGGAAATAAAGTTGATTTGTTAGAGGAAGAACAGGTTACACGGAATTTTGCTTTCTCTACTGTGGTATCCATTAAAGATATAGCTGAAGGAGAAGAGTTGACAATTGATAACATATGGGTTAAAAGACCGGGTATTGGTGAAATTTCTGCCAAAGATTTCGATAGTATTTTAGGCAAGAAAGCAATGTCATTCATTCCGATAAATACACATTTGAAGAATAGCGATTTTAGATGAAGTTTGTTGCAGTAATTCCGGCAAGAAAGGGCTCCAAGGGTTTGGTAGGTAAGAATACTAGGTTGTTTGCTGGTAAACCTCTTATTGAATATTCAATAGTTGAAAGCGTTGGATGTTCCATGATCGATGAAACAATAGTTTCCTCTGATGACGAATTAGCCTTAGCGCTCGCCACTAACTACTTGTGTACCATTCACAAAAGGCCTTCAAATTTAGCGGGAGATGATGTTGACATGCTTGCAGTTCTAAAGGATGTGATTACATCTTTTAGTTTAAATTTGAAGTATGATGCTTTAGTTCTTATGCAACCAACTAGTCCATTACGGTTTGGTAACATTTTGAATAAATGCCTAATGAAGTTTAAAAGTGATAATCCCGCTTCTTTAATGACTATCGTGTCAACTAATCCAGGTGTATTGAAATCGTTGATTCAAGTTGGCACAGAGTATTTGCCAATTCGAGATGAAAGGTTTTTGTTTTGTAAGCGTCAAGATTTGCCGAAAATCTATAAAGTTGATGGTAATATTTTCATTTTTAACATTAATTCGATTATTGCTGGAGACAATTTGTATTTACAACCTTGTAAGTATGTTTTAAATGATATAAGAAACGGTATCGACATAGATACAATTCAAGATTTTCAAGAAGCCGAAAGCTTATTGATTAAAAATAAAAATTTTATAGAATGAACACTAGAAAAGTATTTATAATTACTGAGAGGAGAGCCGATTACTCACGTTTTAAGCCAGTAATGAATTTATTAATGAATGATTCACGATTTAACTTAGTCTTATGTGTATCAGGTATTCATCTCCTTGAAAAAAGTGGGTTTACTATCAATGAGATTCTAGAAGACGGCTTCAGAGTTGATTATCGGTTGCCGATTTATGAGGAGAGTAGTGACAGTCCTAAATCCATGGTTTTGGCTTTAGGGAGGTGTATTGAGGGGCTTGCTGAAATTTTATATGAGTGCAAGCCAGATGTTATTCTATCTGGTTTCGACATTGCTGCTAATCTAGCGGTAACAATAGCTGGAGCGCACATGAATATTCCTGTGGCGCATATACAGGGTGGCGAGATAACTGGTAATATTGATGAATCTATTCGTCATGCAATGTCGAAATTTGCTCACTATCATTTTGCTGCAAATGAAGATGCACGTTTGAGACTTATAAAAATGGGTGAAAGGCCCGATCGTGTTTACAATGTAGGTTGTCCATCAATTGATGCTATTCTTCAAGTTGAAAATGATTTAGGTGTTCTTCGTAAATATGAGCTTGAACCAAGGCAGTATTGTTTGGTTCTACAGCATCCAGTTACATCTGAAGCTGATGAAAGTAGGGATCAGATACTTGAAACGATAAGGGCAGTTGCTGAAATTGGAATGAAGGCGTTATTTATTCTGCCCAATAATGACTATGGGCATTCTTCTATTTTCCGTGAAATTATGGCCTCTGGATTTAAATATGTCGAAACACTTAATCTAAGAGAGTATGTAAATCTTATGAAAAACGCGGCGGTACTTGTTGGTAACTCGAGTAGTGGAATCCATGAGACTAATGTATTCGATGTGCCTACCGTAAACATCGGAACACGGCAGAATATGCGTTTACGATCTAACAATGTATTAGATGTAGATTACAAGAAGGAGGATATTAAGGCTGCAATTTTACGTGGCAAGGCGATGATTGGTAAAATTTTTGACAAGCCGTACGGAGACGGTACCGCTTCACAACAAATTGTTGAATTATTAGCTAATATCGATATTACCAAAGGAGTTATTCAAAAAACTATTATTTACTAATGAAAACGGTATTGATAACTGGAGGATCTGGCACTATTGGAAAGGCATTTATTCGTGAATACTATAATGAATTTCAATTTGTTTCATTTGCACGTAACGAAAAGGCACAGGTTCAATTAAAGAGGAATTTCCCAAATACTGAAATTGTTTTGGGTAGTATTGAAAATGAAATAACATTAGAGATTGCGTTTATAAAATATAAACCAACGATTGTTATACACGCTGCGGCGTTGAAACATGTCGATACTGCTGAGAAGCAGCCGTCAGCCGCAGTAGGTGCGAATATTTTAGGTAGTCTTAATGTAATCAGGTTATCTAGAAAGTATGGCGTGGATTATTGTATTGGAATAAGTACGGATAAGGCATGCAGTCCTGGCAATCTTTATGGTCAGACTAAGTATATTATGGAACGATTGTTTCAAGAATTTGATGATCCATTGGGCACTCGATTTATTAATTGTCGATTTGGTAATGTGGCATGGAGTAATGGTTCAGTATTACCTTATTGGTCGCGACTTAATGAAGAAGGCAAGTCATTACCGGTAACCGACACTAGGATGACTAGGTTGATTTTTAGCGACAAAGAGGCTGCTCAGCTTATTAGGAAGAGTATTGACTTATGCGTTGAGATTGATTCTTTCTTTATACTGTCGAAGAAAATGAAGAAGGTGTCTATGATAAAGTTGGCTAAGTTAATTTCTGATAATTATCACATTATTGGTTTGAGAGATGGAGAGATTTTGTTTGAAGAATTGATTAATGAGAAAGAAAAAGATTACTGCTATATTATTGATGACGTTTATTTGGCGTTAATCCCAGAGAAAATTGAATATTATGCAAAGAAGTTTAATTGCTCGTTGTCAAGTGAGAATGCGGAAGAAATGTCCACAGAAGAGATGGAATTATTATTACTGAATTTTAAAGAGGGTAGAGACTTTAATTATAAAACTAATTATTAATGGTTTCAAAGGGTAATTTAAAGGTTAATACACATTCTTCATCTTTTGAAATTGATTTGAGTAGCTTACGTGAAGGGATTAATGATGTAGATGATTATTTTGTTAGGATCTCAAATGGACAAGTAGTTTTTGTGGTTGATAAAATTTGTGACCATGCCGGCGGTCGTCTTGTTAAAAGAGGAGATTTTGCGATTTGTCCTATGCATGAATGGCGTCTTGATATGAACTCTTTAATTTATGATAATGGTATTAAGATTAAAGACAAATGTGAGTATGTTATAGAAAACAATAAAATTCTCTTAACTAAGAAAGTTCGAACCTTACAGAATATGATAACTGTAAGAAATGTTGATAGTTCTGTTTCATTTAGATGGCTTAATCATGCGTCTATTTTAATTAAAAATGACTGTTTTTCTATAGTTACGGATCCTTGGTTGAAGGGTTCTGCTTTTTTGAATGGTTGGTGGTTAAAAACTCCCTCGACTATTGACTCTTTAGAAGCATTAAGATGTTCAAATGCAGTCTTAATTTCTCACAATCACCCTGATCATCTTAATATGGATACTCTGAGCGTGTTAGAAAAGGATCATTTAATTTTAGTGCCCAAGTATATCAGCGGTTCTACTGAAGGGTATTTGCTCTCACACGGATTTACGAATGTACATGCATTTGATTTTAATATACAAGTGGAGTTATGTGAGAATTTTTCAATTTCTTTTTTAAAGTCAGGTGATTTTAGAGATGATAGTGGGTTTTATGTAAGTGTAAATGGTAGAGAATTTTTATTGACGGTTGATGCCAATTTCTTAAATAGTTATGTATTGCCTGAAAATATTGATGTTTTAATGACTTCGTTTGCGAGTGGGGCAAGTGGCTTCCCATTATGTTATGAGAATTACTCAAAAGACGAAAAAAGGAGAATAATTAGAAGAAATAAAGCGGTAATACTGAATTCAGTGAATGCGTATATGGATAGATCTAAACCGTCATTCTACATGCCCTATGCTGGTATGTTTGAAGAAGTTGCTGAGCGAGATGAGTACATTAAATTGATGAATCAGAAAAATGATCCCAATGTGATGAATCATTTTTGTGAGAAAAAGGGAATAATGTATCTTGATCCAAATAGTTCATTAGAGTACTCATTTACTGAGACTGGTCTGAGTTGTAGGCAGCTCGAAGTCGAATATTTCGAAAAGGATGATGCAAAAGCAGTTATCGATGCTCAAAAAGTAAATTCGCCCCCCTTAATTTTTTTAGAGGTTAAGGATTATTTCAGTTCTTGTGGTTTTATCGACAAGCAGCATTTATATATTATTCTTACAGATGATTTTTTTACAGAAAAAGGTCCAGTATATTTTGTAGACTTTAATTCACTCTTAGTGAACGAAGTGCAGTTAGAAAGTATCAGTGATTGTAGTGAGACAAATGCTGTTATGATTATAAGGGTAAGGGAAGAGTCGTTAGCACGTGTTATTAGAGAAAAGTTGCCATGGGAAGATTTGTCAATAGGTTTTCAATTAAGAATCTTTCGAAATCCTAATGTTTATGAGGCTAAATTCTGGTATCATTTCACCAACGTTTATATTCGTAAAGAGCACTTTCGTTATAATTCACATTGCGGTTCATGTAATTTAATTAATCAAAATCCGCAGTTAATTTAGTACTGAGTGTTTAAAGTTTCTTGTCCTTTGAATATTAAAATATTTATGAATAATTTAATGATGTCTATTTATTTTTTATTATTGGCTCTAAGTTGGCAGAGATTGAATATTGAAATGCAGATTAAAAGTTTTAGTTTATTTCCCAAAGAACTGTTGATTTTTTCAATCTAAAATGATAAATTACTGTTTCTTTTTTTCGTTGATTATTCTTCTTCTATTGTCAGAATCTGTAAAGAACACGCAGTCAAATTTGCTAAACTTTCAACTCAAAGAATTGTACCGAGATTATAGATTTTTTCTCAATACTAAAAATTAATTTATCTTCAGTAGAAGTTTTGATACTATTTACAAATACAGTATATCTTACAATGTAATATACATTTTCGTAAATTAAAATAAGTTAGAAATCTAAAATTATGTCAAAGCGGGCGGTTATTCTTACAGGCGGTCGGGGAACTAGGTTGCGGCCTTATACAGTTGTATTGCCAAAGCCATTGATGCCAATTGGTGATTATCCAATACTGGAGGTGATTATAAGACAATTAGTTCATTATGGGTTTGATCATATCACTCTAGCTGTAAATCATCAAGCAGAATTGATAAAAGCTTATTTTGGTAATGGTGAAAAATGGGGGGTAGTAATTGATTATTCTATGGAAATAAGTCCTTTAGGTACAATGGGTCCCTTAAGATTAATTAGTGATTTGCCTGAAAATTTTTTAGTTATGAATGGTGATGTTTTAACAGATATACCCTTTGATGATTTTTTTGATACACATGTTCGTGGAAGCGAGTTGTTTACTATTGCTTCGCACACGCGAATGCAGCTAATAGACTATGGTGTTTTGCTTGTAGATGGGCGATCAACCCTCACTGGATTTGTTGAAAAACCTCAAGAGAAATTCCAAGTGAGTATGGGTGTTTATATGTTGAACTATAAAGTGTTGGACTTTATTCCGAGAAGTCAATTTTTTGGATTTGATAGTTTAATGTTAAGTATGTTGAATAAAAAGGTTGATGTAAAAGTTATTGAACACACAGGTAATTGGTTGGATATTGGTAGGCCTGATGATTATTTGTCGGCGATAGATCAGTTTGAAGAGAAGAAGCATCTTTACATGCATGTATAAGGTATTAATCACTGGTTCTACCGGTTTTATTGGTTCAAAATTAGTGTGCCAATTAAAGGCCCTAGGGTATGATGTTTTGGAATTCCCTAGAGTTTCAGGTGATATAGTTGATACAGTTGTTTGGGATAGTTTACCGAAGGTTGATATTGTTTTTCATTTAGCTGCTATCTCTTTTGTTCCAGATAGCTGGCTCAAGCCCGATGAATTTATTAGAGTTAATTTTTTAGGCACTATTCGTGCACTTGAGTATTGTAAAAAATTTTCAACAAAGTTGGTTTTTTTTAGTACATATTTGTATGGTAATCAAGGAACTTTACCGATTAACGAGAATGCTGATATTTTTGCAATGAACCCCTATGCTTTTTCTAAAAGGTTAGCGGAGGAGGCATGTGAGTTTTATGTGAATTGTTTTAATATTTCTGTTGTTGTATTGCGTGTATTCAATGTCTACGGCCCTGGCCAAAGGGAGCCCTTTCTTATTCCAACAATTGTGAGACAAGTTTTAAGTGCTAGTTCGTCAGTATATGTGAAGAATTTATATACTAAACGTGACTATATTTATGTTGATGATTTAATATCACTTGCATTAAAAGTTTTTCAACTAGATGGTTTTCATGTTTTTAATGCTGGATCAGGTTTGAGTTATTCCGTTCTTGATTTAATTCAGCAAATAGAACGTATTCTTTGTAGGAGGATAGAGATTACGTCGTCCGAGGAGTATAGAATAAATGAGATTGTAGAAACTAAAGCAGATATCTCAAAGGCATTTGGTAAGGTAGGTTGGAAACCTTATTGGAATATCGGAGACGGACTAACCAAAGTAATCCAAAGTGCTAAATTAAATAACCTGAATTGAGAGTATTACATATAATTACTGGTTTAGAGCGGGGAGGAGCGGAGGCTGCCTTGTTTCGCCTTGTTGCTCACAGTTCTCATATTGATCATTTAGAGCATATAGTAGTTTCCTTGTCGTCCAAAGGTTTATATGGTTCGCAATTGGAGTCCAAAGGGGTTTGCTTATATAATCTAAATCTAGCTATGAATCTATCTGGTTTTATAGGTATATTTAGATTGATTTTTATACTTCGAAGAGAGAAGCCAGATGTTGTTCAAACCTGGATGTATCATTCTGATTTAATTGGCGGTTGGTTGGCTAGGTTTTCTGGTATTGAAAGAGTTTACTGGGGTGTTGTTCATTATAATCTATCTAAGAATGTAACCTCATTTTCAACACGCATCATTTCAAAACTTTGTGCTCTGAGCTCTAAAGTTATTCCAAAAGCCATAATTACTTGTTCATTAGGAGCGATTGCTACACATAGAAGTGTAGGATATGTTGATAATTTTAACTATGTGCCTTTAGGTTTTGACTTGAGTGATTTATACTTTAAAAATGATGGCAGATCTCGTATTAGGTTAAAGTGGGGATTAACAGAGGAGGAATTCATTTTTGGATGTGTCGCAAGGTGGGATCCTCAAAAGGATCATCAGAATTTAATAAAGGCTTTTAAAATTGT
>JBIKWV010000131.1:0-8417 GCA_044356135.1 Elainellaceae cyanobacterium | reverse complement strand
ACATCCGCAGCCTTACCCACCTCTAAGGTGCCGATTTCCCTGGCAAAACCAGTAGTTTTTGCACCGTGCTCCGTCGCCATCTGGAACACCTGAGCCGACGTTGGCACCTGCGAATCCATACCCGGAACCCGGTGCAGTTTCAGCACCAGCCGCATTTCCTGGAGCATATCCCGGTCATCGTTGATCCCGGCCTCATCCAGACCCATGCCAACGATCACGCCCTTTTTCGAGTAATAGTTGAGCGGCGCGATCCCGCTTTGCAGGCGGAGGTTGGAGCTGGCGTTGTGGCAGATCATTGTGCCCGTTTCCGCCACCAGATCAATGTCCTCTTCGTTCAGCCAGACCCCGTGGCCCAGCGTCAGATGCGGCCCCAAGATCCCCAGCTTATGGAGATGCTGAACGGCAGTTTTTCCGGTGCGATTTTTGGCGTAGACCTTCTGGTAGATTGTTTCCAGCAGGTGCATGTGCATTCCCACGCCGTACTTTTCGGAATAGGACTGTAACAGTTCCAGAGATTCATCGGAACACCAGTGCAGGTTGGCGGGAGCCAGTTGAATTCGGGTGCGACCGCCTTCGTTGCGATCCCAGTTCTGCCATAGATCAACAAATAAATCCAGGTAGTCCTGAGCTGGAAGTTCGTAAGACTTGAGGATTTCGTGTACCTCCGGGGCAATGTCCGGCGGCAGTTTTTTGACAAACTCCTCATTGGGTTCGTAGACAAAGTGGTTCTGGTCGCGCAGTGCAAAGCAGTAGGCTGCCCGCATGCCGATATCCCGGTAGGCGGTCAATATCTGATCAGCGACCCCCGGCCAACTGGAGGAAGGTCCCGGTCGCCAGCCGTGGATATGCTGTACGGTGGTAATCCCGGACTCCACCATTTCAAATGCGGAGTAGAGCGTGTCCAGGTAGAAATTGACATCGCGGGCGGCAAATCGGCTGGCAAACCAGAGTTCTAGCGGATAGTCCAGCGATCCTAATTGAAAGGGCGTTAACCCCACATGGTGGTGGCAGTTGACAAATCCGGGCAGCACCACGTGATTGGGCGAACCCACAACCTGATCGGGCTGGTATTTTGCGGCAAGATCCTCATACTTGCCAATTTCAACAATTTTTCCATCCTGCTGAAAAATGGCTCCATCGTCGATCATTTCCACCTGATCGCGATCGATCGCCCTGCAAATTACTGACCTGCCGCGAATAAGAGAAGATGGCATAGCAAATAACCTTGGGTAGAGCAAAGATAGGGACTGATTTTGTGCCGAATATGGCACGAATCAGAAGCGATCGCACACTCAATACGGGGGCGATCGCAAATTCTCACCTCCTGAAATACGCAAGATCGTAGAGCGATAAATCCGATTTAGAGGATTTATCAAAGAACGTGAATATTTCCAAAGAAACTCCTTTTGAGAAAATTTTGGCTTCTCAAAATCCACAATTTGCAAATATTGAATTGGAAAAATTTGAATCATCATGATGACTCTCTGGGCGATGATACAAAGGCTTCAGGGTATTGCGCTAGTGCCTCAACAGCACCTCTCCTAAATGCTTCAGCCACGCCAAGCCAAGCCATAACCTTATATGCCTAATAAGTTAATCAGCTTTTCGAGCAAAAGAAGTATCTTGTGATACAAATCCGGGAACCCAACTTTTGAGGGTGTGATGCCATCGCATTACGCTCTCAAAAGTTGGGCTCTGGTATCGCTTCTTAATAATCAATTAATGCACTGGGCACCCAGTGTCGCAGGATTTTGCCACAGGATTTTCTGTATGTTGGTTGACAAGCATTTTTTAGCGGCATTTACCATGATCTGGAGCGATCGCCTAACAGCAACTCAATCAATCAATCAACGCCAAAATGACAAGATAATGAGTCTCATTCTCAATACTTTGGAAGCGATCGACCAGCAAGAACTGACCATTCAGGCATGGGAATTTCTCGATCCAGGAATCGTCATGGCGCAGGTCAATGCTTTAGAAGCACAACAGAGTGATCAACCATTGCCGCTGTATGGAGTTCCAATCGCTATCAAAGATATCTTTGCGACCGCAGACATGCCGACAGGCTGGGGCACACCCATTCATCAGGGGAGGATGCTCAACTACGATGCCGCAGTCGTTGAGCGATTGCGCAGAGCGGGAGCGATCATTCTTGGCAAAACGGTTACAACAGAATACGCAACGGCTCGCCCCGGCAAAACCTGCAATCCCCGCAACCCTGATCACACGCCGGGGGGCAGCTCCAGCGGTTCGGCGGCGGCGGTGGCAGCAGGCATGGTTCCCCTGGCGCTGGGGAGTCAAACACTAGGGTCGATTCTGCGGCCTGCGGCTTACTGTGGGGTACTGGGCTTCAAGCCGAGTTTCGGCTCCATTTCGCGCTACGGGGTCATGCCCGCCTGTCGAGAACTGGATCATGTCGGCGTATTTGGCCATACGGTTGCCGATATCCAGTTGCTCTGCTCGGTTCTGGCGGTTCCCGATGGTCGTGATCCAGACTGCTGTGGGAATTCCAGTTTGCAACAGTTGCCCTTGAAGCTAGACGGTGACCTGCCTCCCAACTCTGGATTGCTCAATGCTCAAGCGGCTACGATTCGACTGGCACTCTGGAAAACCCCTTTCTGGGATTTGATTGAACCGGAGGGGCAGCAGCGATTGTTTGACTGTGCCCAATTACTGGAACAGGCAGGAGCAATCATTTCATCCATCGAATTACCACCTGAATTTGCGGATAGCCTTGAGGATGCACAGATATTGATGAGTGTTGGTTTGGCGGTGAATCATGGAATGGATTACGACACCCATTTTGACCAGCTTTCGCCAAAGATGCGGAAATGGATTGAGCGGGGGCGGCAGGTGAGGGCGATCGCCCATGCCAGAATCCGCCAGAAAACGGTGGAGTACAGTCTGGCGCTGGCAAAAATTTTTGCTGAATATGACGCAATTTTGATGCCAGTCACCACAGGCACCGCACCCGCAACGCTGGAGGAAACGGGTTCTCCAGTTTTATGCGCGCTCTCAACGCTCTGTGGCCTACCGTCGGTTAGCATTCCCGCAGGTCGAGCAACCAACGGATTACCGCTGGCGGTGCAGCTCATGGGGCAACGGTGGGGCGATCGCGCTTTATTGCAGATCGCGGACTGGGTTCAGCAACAGATGGTGATCTTTCCCTGACCCTGTTAGAAATGGTGGACTTTCCGCACCTTTATGGATGCCTATCGGGCGATCGCCCTACTCACTCCGCCGCAGATTGCGCGGGTCGAGGGCATCCCGCAGACCGTCGCCCAGAAGATTAAAAGCCAGGGCAGTGAGCACAATCAGAATTGCAGGTGACCAGACCAGCCAGGGCTGGAGCACCAGAATCGAGGCGTTGAGTGCAACGTTCAGCATGTTTCCCCAGGAAGGGTCAGGTTCTTTAATCCCCAGACCCAGGACGCTCAGAACTGCCTCCGCGTAGATGAACCCAGGAATGGAAAGGGTAGCAGAGATAATCACGTAGGTTGCTGTCTGGGGCAGGACGTGGCGCATGATGATGTACAGCGGTTGGCCACCCATCGCCCGTGCTGCCTGCACGAATTGGCGCTCTTTAATTGACAGCACCTGACCGCGAATCACCCGCGCCAGTCCGGCCCAACCGACGAAGGAGGTGATCACCACAATCAGCAGGAAACGCTCGGAGCTACTCAGGGTCACGGGTAGCACCACCGACAGCGCCACCAGCAGGTAAATACTGGGAATGGTCATCATCACCTCAACCACCCGCATCAGCACCGCGTCAATGATGCCGCCGAAGTAGCCAGAGATTCCGCCCACCAGTAACCCCAGAGGGAAGGCGATCAACGTACCAACGATGCCGACGCTAAGGCTGATGCGTCCTCCGAAGATCAGGCGGCTCAACTGATCCCGCGCCTGGTCATCGGTGCCCAGTACGTTCCACTTACCTTCGCCGATGGTGCCAAACAGACGGAGACTGCCGGTGATACCGGGAAAAACCTCCACTTCCTGGATTCCAGGATTCGTCAGGGAGAAGCGGGTGGGCAGGGGCAGGCGCAGGCTAAATATCTGATATTCGTCGCCCTGGACAAACAGTCGAATCGGAGATGGTTTGCTGTAGTCCACGTTGAAGGAGCGTTTGCCCGTCTCCACATCCACTGGCCCCTGGGTCGTCGGGTAAACATGGGGACCGATAAACTGGCCCTCCTGGGTGCGCCAGTAGACCTGGGTGGGGGGCAGAAGGGAGCCGCTGGGCTGGGTGGCGTAGGGGTTGTAGGGGGCGAAGAACTCCGCAAAGATCACAATCAGGTAGAACAGCAGCAGCAGCATTGCCCCAAACCGGGCCAGGGGATTTCTTTGCAGTTTTTGCCACCAGTTCATCGCGGGTCTCCCAGTTCAGGCGTCCAGATCAATTCCATGTTCTTGACTATAGCTCAAGAGCCAGTTGGTCATCGTGGCCCGTCGCGTCTTGCGCGGCACCAGCTCATTTACCTGATAGCCCTCAAAACCCAGTTGTTCCTTCAGAAGCTGCTTATTCTCTTTGGGAATAGAACGGGTCAGCTTGACTGTGGCCGGACGGCTATCGATAAAATCCGGGGGTTCAGGATACTCCTCTCGCCACTCTGGAGCAACCCCGGTTGCATCCCACTGCTGGGTGTTGCCACTGTAGCGGTAGCCCAGATAGTGCCACACCAACTGGTTGACCGTAGCATCGTCCAGATCCTCTTGAATAATGGCCCACAGGGTTGCTCGGTTCAGCGGCGGCAGGTTGGCCATAGCGTTTCCTCCAGAGTTATGCAAAGCGCTAATCGCACCTCAAACATGCAGGTCTTATTGTATCGGTACAGTTTGACCCATAACTTTGCAAAACGATCGCTTCCTTCATCTGTCTCGCTTGTTTTGCTTTGGCAACCGACACAGAATTTATGCTCCATGTAAAAAGCGTCACTGTATAGTAGTCTGAGCAGTTCGTGTATGGCAGCAGTGCTGCGATTCAAATATGGCGATCGCCCGCACTCAGCAATCCGTTGCCTTGAGGGAGACGACGCTTCACCCAGAAGATGCAGGAGGTCACTGAATGAGCTTTCAACCAATTCCCCCACCCAGAGGCTGGGCACCCCCAGTCGAACCTGTGGGACAGCCCAATTCCAATTCATTTCCTGAGAAGGTGATTCCACCCCCCATTGGTGCAGGCCCCGCCAGTTTTGTTCCCAGCCAGTCGGTGACTCCTGCACTCGGTGCTGTTCCCGGTGGCATTGTTGGCCCCGCGATTCCTCCCCCTGTCGGGGGGCCTCCGGCCCATGCCTCTCTGGGACCCTACGGTACCTATGGTCAGTTCGGCCAGGGCGGCTACGCACCTCCGGTCGGCTCCTATCCTGCGACTCACCCGATGGCTCCCCCCATCGGTGCTGACCCCGAAACGGTGTTGGCCAGCCAACCCGTGCCTCCGCCCGTCGGCTCTGCTCCCTCTAATCTGCTGGGTCAACCGCTGCCACCTCCAATGGGTTGGGCACCCTCCACAAACCCCAACCAGCAGATGATTCCACCCCCCATTGGTGGGCCTTCTGCAAAGCAGTTGCGGGGAGAATGGTAGGTATTCATTCAACCGAATAGTGCTGTTTTGACCCCGCCTTGCGGGGGGGCCACAGCCCGATTGGCGGGGTCAAAACAGCACTATTCGGTTGAAATATGACCAGCAGAAACATGCAGGATTTGCGAGGATTTCAGCCATTGGGCGTCAAAAGAACCCAAATGAGTTGTTGTGATTAACGTTTGAAATCGATCTTGAATTGTATCCAGCAGTTTGTTCTGCCGTTTCAGATCCAGCTCGGCGAGAACGTCGTCCAGCAGCAACAGCGGGGGGTCGTTCAGAATGGATTCGATGAGCTTGAGTTCCGCCAGTTTCAGGGAGAGAACCAGGGTGCGCTGCTGTCCCTGGGAACCGTATTGACGGGCGGGGGTGTGGTTAATGGTGAACTCGATTTCGTCCCGGTGAGGACCAACCAGCGTGGTGCCCTGCATCTGTTCGGCGATCGCCCTTGTCTGAATCTTCTCCAAAAACGCCTCCTGAATTACCACCGGGTCATCCTTCTCGATCACTACATTGGGTGCATAGTGAACCTCTAACCGCTCGGTGCTGTTGCTGATCTCCTGGTGCCAGGTTTCTGCCAGGGGGGTCAGTCGGGACAGAACACGGGCACGTCTCCGGATGACGCGGGTGCCCAGGGTGGCGAGCTGGGCATCCCAGACGGCAAGCTGCTTCAGGTCAACGCCAGAGCTGTCCTCACTGCGCTGTTTGAGGAGAGCGTTGCGCTGACGAAGCACCAGGTTGTACTGCTGAAGGATGTGGGCGTAGACAGGTTCGAGTTGGGTCAGAAGCGTATCCACCCAGGTGCGACGATGGCCGGGACTGCCGCGCACCAGATCCAGATCCAGGCTGGAGAACTGGACGGCGCTCATGGCCCCCAGAAAATCGACCTGTCGCCGCAGGGTTTGTCCGTTGAGCGAAACGGTGCGACGACCGCTGGTTCGCAGCAGGAGGGCCATATCCAGCGTTCCTGTTGCGCGCGCCAGCAGGGCGTTGACATATCCCTCGGTGGCACCGTCCTGAACCAGTTCCCGATCGCGGGTGGCGCGGTGCGATCGCAGCGTGGCAAGCAACTCAACCGATTCCAGCAGATTTGACTTACCCTGAGCGTTGTCCCCCAGCAGAATCGTTTTTGGAGCGGTGAACGACACCTGCTGGTCGCGGTAGTTGCGAAACTGACGCAGGTGGAGGCTGTTGAGAAACATTCTGGCACTGTGGGAAAGGCGATCGCAAAACCTGAGCAGGCGGTGGATAGGTCTAATACCGACTCCGTCGGTCATAGAGGCGGTTTATTTTGATTCAGATGCCCGTAAAGCAGGAATCTGAATCAAAATAAACCGCTCCTTGTCTATAGTGGCTCTTATTCGGGTGAGGTACGGGGGTGTGTGGGCGGTGCCCCCACGCAGGGACACACCCCGCACTTCACCCGCACGAGAAGTGCAATAGCCGGATTCCATATAGGATTTTTCTCTTTTAACTGTAGCGCCCCCGTGGTTCGCCGTTGTACTTTGGACAGTTATCGAGTACTTATAGCGCTTCGCGCTTGGATAACTGGAGTTTTGACTATTTTTTCTGCAATGCCGCGCAACGCTCTCGCAGAGAGCGTTGCACGGCATATTGAATTTTAGCGCTGATTTTCCCTGAAACGTTGACGGAGTCAGCGTTTCAGGGAAAATCGGCGCGATTTAGTCAAAAGTCCAGTAAGTCAGTGGGTGTGAAAAAAGTTGAAAACCCCAACGCCGTCCCGCCCTGAGCGAAGTCGAAGGGCGGGACGGCTTTGGGGTTTCAAGCTGAATCGCGCCTACCTCTTAGCTTTTCTTGCAGCGATTCTGCCTGGTGCATTTCCGTAGGAAACGCTTCTCCACCTTTACACTGGTAGAGTAGCTGGAGTCGGACGCACCATGACGAAACGAGCATTGCTCTACGTAAATATCCATGCGCGTCAGGGGCGGGATGGTCTGGGTCAGGCGATCGCCACCCTGCACGACCTGGACTTCGAGCTGATTACTGTTTCTCCCAAAAAGTCGGCCCAGCTCCCTGACCTGATTCGTCACCACCAGAAGGAAGTAGATCTGGTCATCGTGGGTGGCGGCGATGGCACCCTGAACCAGGTGGTGGATGTGCTGATCGAAACCGGGTTGCCGCTGGGCATTCTGCCGTTGGGGACGGCCAACGATCTGGCCAGAACCCTGGGAATTCCCCTGGGGATTCCCGATGCCTGTGGAGCGATCGCCACTGGAAGAATCCAGGAAATCGATCTGGGTTGGGTCAATGGCAAACATTTTTTTAACGTTGCCAGCATTGGGCTGAGTGTGAAGATTACCCGTCGCCTCTCGAAGGGTATGAAACGACGCTGGGGAGTTTTTGCCTACGTGATCACCGCCCTGCAAACGCTCTGGCAAACTCACCCATTTCGAGCCGAAATTTGCGTCGATGGAGCCTCCGTCCCGGTAAAAACCCTGCAAATTGCCGTGGGAAATGGCCGCTATTACGGTGGGGGAATGGCGATCGCCCAGGATGCCCGCATCGATGACCAGCGGCTCGACCTCTACAGCCTGGAAATTCAGCGCTGGTGGCAACTGATTCCCCTGATTCTCACCATGCGGCGGGGACAGCAGGCCACTCTCCCCTGGGTGCGCGGCCTGTACGGGCAGACGATTGAGATCAATACTCGCGAATCCCACGATATTAATACTGATGGAGAGATCACAACGCAGACTCCGGCGACCTTTCGGGTGGTTCCCAGAGCGTTGAAGGTCATTACCCCACCGAGTATCTAAGGATCGTGAACAAATTAACCTGTAATTATTTTTGAGAGAGGCGGGGGGGGGGCGGGGCC
>JBIKWV010000130.1:0-8430 GCA_044356135.1 Elainellaceae cyanobacterium | reverse complement strand
CTGTCTAGGAACCACCTGCAATCCCCCATCGCCGCTGACGATTCCCCGCGTGGGTCTATACGAGGAGTGGGTCAGGAATAGCGCGACGCCCACTGCGCCTGTTTCACAGTCTCCTATAGAAGGAATCGCCCCTGTGGGTCTGCTGTTCTACCGCGCTCACTACCTGGCGGGGAACACAGACCCGATCGACGCCCTCTGTCGGGCGCTGGTGGAACGCAATTTGCAGCCCGTCCCAGTTTTTGTCTCTTCCCTGCGCGACCCGGAGGTGCAGAGCGAACTGATCGAACGGTTTCAGCCCAAAGAATTGCCCCCAATCCAGGTTCTCCTCAACACCACCAGCTTCGCCCTGGCCCGTCTGGAGACCGAACAGCCCGACCTGAAATTTTGGCAAACGCTGGATGTGCCCGTGATCCAGGTCATCCTCAGCGGCGGCACCCGCGACCAGTGGGAAAACCAGACCCGTGGCCTTTCCCCCAGAGATGTGGCGATGAACGTGGCGCTCCCCGAAGTCGATGGCCGTATCATTGGACGAGCGGTGTCCTTTAAAGCCACCCAGAATCGTCATCCGACCCTGGAAACCGATGTGGTGGGCTACGAAGCGGTGGGCGATCGCATTCACTTCACCGCAGACCTGGCCGCGAATTGGGTACGGTTGAGGCAAATCAAGGCGGGCGATCGCCGCATTGCCCTGATTCTGGCGAACTACCCCACCCGCGACGGTCGCCTCGCCAATGGGGTGGGATTGGACACTCCCGCAAGCTGTGTTGAAATCCTCAAAGCTCTACAGACGAAGGGCTATATCGCTGAAGGCATTCCCGAATCCAGTGAAGAACTGATCAAACGGTTAACCGCCGGAGTCACAAATGATGCGGAAGGGCGATCGCTCCGTCCGATTCAGCAGAGTCTTGCGCTGGAGAAATACCAGCACTATTTCCAGGGACTGCCGGAGGCCGTGCAGCAGGGGGTGGGCGCGCTCTTCGAGATACCCGCAAGGGGTCGCTGGCAGAACTTCCCCGCCACCGCCGATTTCCCGATTCCCGGCATTCAACTGGGCAACATTTTCGTCGGCATCCAGCCCTCCCGTGGCTACGACCTGGATCCAGCTCTGAACTACCACGCCCCCGACCTGGAACCCACCCACGAGTACCTGGCTTTCTACTACTGGCTGCGGCACCACTTCAACGCCCACGCGATCATCCACGTCGGCAAACACGGCAACCTGGAATGGCTCCCCGGCAAAGGCGTTGCCCTGTCTGAAACCTGCTATCCCGAAGTGGCCCTCGGTGCCCTGCCGCACCTCTACCCCTTTATCGTCAACGACCCCGGCGAAGGCTCCCAGGCCAAACGGCGATCGCAGGCCGTCATTCTCGACCACCTCACCCCACCCCTGACCCGCGCCGAACTCTACGGTCCCCTGCAAGCGCTGGAGGGCTTAATTGACGAATACTACGAAGCCCAGAGCCTTGACCCAACGAGATTACCCGTGATTTGCGATCGCATCCAGTCCCTCGTCGTGCAGGAAAACTTGCAGCAGGAAGTCGGCGGCGAAATTGCTAACCTGAGTCACTTCCTTTCGCAGGCAGACACCTACCTCTGCGAACTGAAGGAAGCCCAGATCCGCGATGGTCTGCATATTTTCGGCCAGTGTCCGCAAGGGCGACAGCTACGGGATCTGGGGGTGGCGATCGCCCGTCACCCTGCCCCCGGTCGGTTGGGAATCACCCGCGCCATTGCTGAAGATTGGAATCTGTCGTTTGATCCACTGACTGCAAATCCGGGTGAACCTCTGGTGGACGAGCATCCAAAACTGGCGGGCTGTCGGACGGTGGGAGATGCGATCGAGCGGTTGGAGGAGGTGGCGGCTCAGTTGGTTGAGGATTTGATTTCAGTTTTTGGGAGATCCCCCCTGGCCCCCCTTAATCAGGGGTTGACTGAGGCTGAAGCCGCTTTACCCGTTGAAGACTTTCTTTTGAAAATTGGCTCGGAAGTCCCCCTTTTTAAGGGGGATTTAGGGGGATCTCAACTTTTAGCAAAAGAACTCACCTGGATACGCGATCGCCTCCTCCCATCTCTTTTCGCCACACCACAGGAAATCACCCACTTGCTGAACGGACTTGAGGGACGCTACATTCCCAGCGGAGCCTCCGGCGCACCGACGCGGGGCCGTCCCGAAGTGCTGCCCACGGGACGCAATTTCTATTCCGTAGATATTCGCGCTATTCCCACGGAAACGGCCTGGGACGTGGGCCGAAAAGCCGCAGAGGTGCTGGTGGAGCGGTTTGTCCAGGAGAACGGCGAATATCCGCAGACGCTGGGCCTCTCCATCTGGGGCACTTCTACCATGCGGACGGGCGGTGACGATCTGGCGGAGGCTCTGGCGTTAATTGGTGTCCGTCCCGTGTGGGATGGGGCATCGCGGCGCGTGGTTGACTTTGAAATTCTGCCGCTGTCGGCCCTGGGCCGTCCCAGAGTGGATGTCACCCTGCGCATTTCAGGATTCTTCCGGGATGCGTTTCCCAACTTAATCGATCTGTTTCATCAGGCCGTGGCAGCGGTGGCGGCATTAGAGGAACCGGAAGAACAAAATCCTTTGGCTGCACGAGTTCGGAGAGAAACCAACGAGTGGGAGCAAGCAGGACTGACGGCAGAACAGGCGAAGGGGCGATCGCTCTACCGCATTTTTGGCTCGAAACCGGGAGCCTACGGTGCGGGTCTTCAAGGGCTGATCGAGGCGCAAAACTGGACGACCGACGAAGATTTGGCCCGCGCCTACATCAACTGGAGCAGCTACGCCTACACGGGACAGGGGGAAGGCCGCAGCGCTCCCGATGCCTTTGAACAACGCCTGCGCACGCTGCAAATTGTTCTCCACAACCAGGACAACCGCGAACACGATTTATTGGATTCAGATGACTACTACCAGTTTCAGGGCGGCATGACGGTGGCGGTGCGATCGCTCACAGGCCAGAATCCCCAGACCTACTTTGGCGATCACGCCATCCCTGAAAATCCCCGCGTTCGCACCCTCCAGGAAGAGATAACCCGCGTCTACCGCTCTCGCGTCATCAATCCTAAATGGATCGCCGGAGTAATGCGACATGGATACAAAGGTGCGTTCGAGATGTCGGCAACGGTGGATTATCTATTTGCTTACGATGCCACCACTCGATGCGTTGCCGATTATATGTACGAAGGCGTGGCTCAGGCGTATATTCTCGATCCACAGGTGCAGGCATTTGTGCAATCCAAAAATCCCTGGGCGCTGCGCGATATGGCGGAACGATTACTGGAAGCAAATCAGCGGGGGATGTGGGAGAACGCGAATGAGTCGGTGCTGGAGGAGTTGAGGGCGATCGCGAATCAGGCAGAAGGGGCGATCGAGTCTGGTTTGCAGGCGTCCAATAGCTCCCGGTAAACCTTTGCCAGGTCAGGCAACTGGTAGTGGGCGTTCAGTCCACTGGGGTTGGGCAGAATCCAGATGGCGGTTTCCCCGATCGTTTCCGCCTGAAGCCCCATGCCTGCCTTTGGCCGACGAAATGCCGTGCGGTAAGCACTCACACCCAACACTGCAAGAAACTGCGGTCGGTAGCGCAGTACCTTCTCCGTAAGCTGCTGCTGCCCCTGCAGCAAATCCTCCAGGGTTAATTCGTCTGCTCTAGCCGTGGCAGGTTCCGCAATGTTGGTAATGCCGTAACCCAGCTTTAGCAGATCGCCGTCCTCCGCTGGGCGGTACAGTCGGGGCGTGAATCCTGCTGCGTGAATGGTTGGCCAGAAGCGATTGCCTGGACGAGCGAAGTGGTGACCGACAGCCGCACTATACAGGCTGGGATTAATGCCGCAGAACAGCACCTTGAGATCTGGCGCGATGATGTCGTGCATGGTTTTGCCGATGCAGGACTGGATTTCGGCTTTGGTGGGTTTGGGGAGGGTGGTCATAAAGCCATCGGCTTGACAAAAATCACCTGTGCAAAGAGCAACCTCTCGACACAAGAGTGAAGATCAAAGAAAGTGTGGTGTGTAGATCAACGAGCAACCGAACAAAATCTATGCTTTGCATAGATTTTGTTCAATACTTAATTGAAACACGGTCCTGCATTGACTCAGTCAGAATTACATGAAGTAAAGCTAGGAAGAATGAAAACAATGACTAATAGTTCCAAACAAACTAACAATTCACGAGAAAACAGTATAACAGATAGGATAACAAGACCACTTTCCAATCCAATCATTTCAGGAATAGTTGGGGGATTATCTGCAAGTATCATTACGCTCATAATCGAATATCGAAGTGGCCTCTTTCAGGCCGTCCAAGATAACAACACAGACCAATTCGTATCCCCCTTATGGTTGGGCATCGCGATGTTCGTTACTGGCATTCTTTTCACATCCATTCTTAGGTTTCTACACATCTCCTGGAATTCCCAAAAATTCTTCCGCGAAGATTTCTCTTTTGCTGCTTTTTCTACAATCAATTGGCTTTCTATTTCTCTATTTGTATCTCTAATTGGTAGACTCATGTTTTGGCATCCAGTGGTTGCCTTAGCTTATATATTAACTGGACAGAAGCTAACAATAATTCGACCTTCTTGGGAGGGATATGCTCTTCTGGTGGTATTAATACTCCTGTTTTTCGTTGTTGCATACACGCGTCACCAAAATTGGGATGGTTCTAAAAGTATCCAACAGTACCAACGTGAGCAAAGAAGCGAAGATATTGGCATATTTTCAGAAGGCATAGAGGAGCTTAAGAGGATTCTAAATCGTGAGCCTACTCTAGAAAAGCACTTGGAGTCCGATCCCACCCAACTACTAGGCCACTTGGAACAGGAAAAGGATTCCCTTTCCCAGGCTTGGGAGGAGCAAGCACGTGAGTTAATAAGACTTTCCTCTTCATCCTATCTCATCGAGCCAGAGTCAGCTTGGCATGACAGTCAAGGTTGTTGGGTTGGTCAAAATGTGGACACAGGAAATTTGATTTTCCTTTATCCTGCTCAAACCTCTTTGAGTGATTCAAACATTGACAGATTTATAAGATATTGCAGTGAAGTAGCTGAGGTCCAAAAAAAGACGATTGATGAACTGATAGTTGCTTTTCGAGAGGATGAAGATATGCTATTTTCTCCGATCGATTTACATCCCAGAATCAGATTTGAAACTGAAAAGAAGCTACTTGACAAGCTGGTAAGCTTTACCGATTACTATAATGCGATTCGAAAACGAATCCTCGATAAGCTTCCAGAATCCAATTTAACATTGTATGACACCTATGTTCCTTCCTGTCTCCTTTTGAATGAGAAAAAGAGAACTGATTATAATGTCGAGGAGTATTTAAAGAAGTGGCTTGAAGAACCTAGCCAACGTCAGGTTGCCCTATTGGGTGAATATGGGCAAGGCAAAAGTTCGGCAGCTCTAATGTTCACCTACAATTTACTTTTTAAGGGTGATCAACCTCCAAAAAGAATTCCTATTTTGATTGAGTTACGCGGAAAAAGTCCGAGAGATTTAAGACCTCTTGAACTACTAGGAGCATGGGCTTCTCAATACAGAATAGAACCGCAGGCTTTAATGCGCCTTCACATTGCTGGTCGTCTAGTTATCATTTTTGAGGGATTTGACGAAATGGCATTAATTGGAAATTCCGAGTTGCGTCTCAGACACTTTAAATCATTGTGGAAATTCTGCTATCCAAATTCAAAGATTATAATTACTGGTCGCCCAAACTTCTTCTTGGATGATAGAGAGATGAAGCAGGCTCTTGGAATCAGCAAGACAGTCGTTGACAAACCTTATTGTGAGGCAATCAGATTGGCTCCCTTTACCACTGAGCAAATTCGAGCAGCATTGAGGAATCAAAAGGCACTTGTCCGAGATCAAATCTGTTTTCTTGCTGAGCGTGAGGCTCGCTTTTTGGACTTAGTCTCAAGGCCTTCCTTACTGCACGTAGTTTCTACTTTATGGGAAAAGGAGAAACTGTATGAGAAAGCCAAACTACTCAACTCAGCATATGTAATGGAGTGTTTTGTTAGGAGCAGCTACCGACGCCAAGGTCTCAAAATAGAAGGCTCTAGAGATTTTATGGCGCTAAATAGCGCAGAGAGGGACTATTTCATGTGTGGAGTTGCATCCCATATGGCTACAAATCAATTTGGAAACCAGATTCCAAATGAACACTTGAATCAGTTGATTGATGGCCTAATTGAGGCAATTCCTACTTCCGTATCAACAGCTTCACCTGAAATTTTTAGTGAGGATACCAGACCACTTAAATTACGAATTCAAGATCCAAAAGATGATATAGAACACATTAAAACGGATGTGCGAACCTGTGGACTGCTAGTAGATGATCCAGCATCTCCAGGTACATTCAAGTTTGGCCACAAATCTTTTATGGAATATTTATTTGCCTCGACTGTCAAGGAATACATTTGGGATTTAGAGTTGGAGAAGGCTAGAGCCATCAAAAAGGTAACGAACTTCCCGATTGAGACAATCCTTGACTTCCCTGTTTCCATTGACTTTTTAGCTGAAATGATTGGCACTGATTCTTCCGTAAAAGAGAACCTGAGTCAAAGCAGTATTAATTTAAAGAACGAAAGAGCAACAGCTGATCGACTTCTTAACGTAATTATAGGTATGTCTACGATTCCACTGCCACACTTCATGTTTAGGCTTCAACTCTTTTCTTTCTCATATCTCAGATCCAGAAAAAACTTATTGCCATTTCAACAATGGCTTATTTTGATAATTAATCCGTTGACGATTTCCATGCTTGGGTACACAGCTGCAATCTACCTTTTATTTAATCCGATCACTGCATCTGACTATTCTACCCCCATAACCAATGCATTTGTAGTTATTGCTATGTGGATGTCAGGTTTTTCATACATATATCTATTAACGACTAGGTCCAGCTTTTCTATTACGCGAAAGTTTCGCTTATGGAACTCCTTATGTAAGGAATTGCAGATAAACGATATAGTATTACATCAGATAGCAGGAACTTGGTTTCTGCCTTGGGCTAGGAGTCAAACATTCGACTACTTCCTTCCTAAGAACCGAGAAGTTATTCAGACAGATTAGTGTTAAGCCTGATTTCTCTAGGTTTTTAACTCGTTCTCTAGTTGCCGTTGTAGATCAAGTTTCTTTCCTTAATCAAGCAAAGGTTCATAGCTGATGAGTTTCGCTCAACTCAATCTACACATAAACCTTTGTCACTCACTCAAGAAAAAATCGCCACTCGCGGGTACAGCCATCCAGTCAGACACATTCAAAATAGGTGTCAGAAAGAGCTTTATCGGTCATAGAGTTCTTCTCGATTAAACTTATAGTCTTCTGGCAACTTGAAAGAATACTGTCGGAGATGTTCCAGAAAACGTTGTTTTCTCAGTTGCAAATTTTGTCCAGCATCGCCCTGCGATTCTGTGGCGTCTTCCACCAAAATCAGAGTTAGCCGCTTGCCTTCCAGGGCAACATCTATAGCGGTTTTCATCCGCATGAGGTATAGGGAGTGTGGGGGCGGTGCCCCCACGCAGGGGTTCCACCCCTGCACCCCGTACCTCACCCGAACGGGAAGTGCAATAGTTTTTCATCCAGAACCAAATTACCGTTATAGTAAGTCGCCTGTAAAACCTTACTAATTTTTCTGCCTCCGGCGCTATAGGGTCATCAGGAAATTAGCGATCGACGGCTTCAGTTATACACCTGACTTTAACTATCATGCCTGAAAAGCACCGGGTTGTCCTGTTTCGCAACCGGGCGATCGCCCCTCCCCATTCCCCATCACCTTCTGAGTTTGCCGAAGGATCACCCAACTAAAATTTCCCCAAATACGCTTGTATCCCCCAAAAATTTCTTCTATTCTTTTCCAATGTCGATTCCCAAGTCGGCAAACAGGCTTAAGGTGAGGACGCCGCCTGGGAGTGCTGGAACCACTACCCAGACGACTGACCTGACCTTTTGAACAGACCAAAAGGCGCAGGATGGATTGATTTTATCAATCAGCCCTCGCTAATGGTTCACGTGGTTAGGAAACCACGCCTTAAGCCTTTCCTTGCAAACCACACCATTAGTGAGGCAAATACCATGTCTACAGAGTTCAACGAACTGCTGTCGCTTTCACCTGACGAAAAACCCCAGCTCTGGATTATCGGCACCCGTGAGCAGGTCACCCACTGGATGAACGAGCTAACCATCAAAGGAGTGGTGAGAGACCGGGTTCATTTCAGCCCGATTATTCCTGCCCCCTTTGCGGTTGGGAAATTTATGGTGGTGCTGATTCGGTAGGGCGCGTGCAGAGACCCCGGAGGTTCTGCAAACCTCCGGGGTCTGGGGCGATCGGGTTAATACTTAGAGCCTATCCGAGAACCCAAATTCTGGAGGGCGCGAACCTGTAGCGTCGCGCCCACCAGCATTTTGGTACTCAGTTTTAGA
>JBIKWV010000129.1:0-8495 GCA_044356135.1 Elainellaceae cyanobacterium | reverse complement strand
ACGCTCTCGTTTGATGGCGATCTGAAAGAAGATGGCAATGAAGACAAGCTTCTACCAAAAATCGAAGCACTACACGACTGCACGATTGTTTATGTTTCTGCGATCGGTGGTAGTGCAGCAGCCCGATTGATTAAGCAGAAGATTACACCGATTAAGGCGCGATCGGAAGAGGATGAAATTGAGGATGTTCTCAATAACCTGGTGAAGACGCTGAAGGGCAATCCACCCCCCTGGCTCCGTAAAGCACTGTTGCAGCGAAGCCCCGCACTTGATGAACTTGAAGAAACTGAGGAAGCAACCGTATGACCACTCTCCCTGTTAGTGAACTATCCCCCGCTGAGGTAATCGCCGCTTCGCCTTTTTTGAGGGCGATTATCCAGCAAATTCGCGCCAATGATCCCTACGGCACCTTTCGCAACTGGTCGGATGAACTACTGCTCAAACCCTATGTTGTGAGCAAAGCCCAGAAACGGGAGATTTCTGTCGATGGCGATGTTGATCCGATTACCAAAGGGCGAATCATGGCGTTCTACCGGGCGATCGCCCATCGCATCGAAGAAGAAACCGGACAGCTCTGCCAGGTGGTGATCGACCTGAGCCACGAGGGATTCGGCTGGGTGCTGGTGTTCTCCGGTCGCCTGCTGGTGGTGGCCCGCACGTTGCGCGATGCCCAGCGGTTTGGGTTTGACTCGCTGGAGAAGGTCGCTGCTGAGGGCGACAAGCTCGTAGAGAGCGGTGTGAAATATGCGCAGAGATTCCCGGAGGTGGCAAAGATTTAATATGGTTCAAACTTCCATTCCAACCGATGCAGATGAACTCCGCAACCGGATTCGTAAGCTCAACAGCAAAGCGGGCCAGATGAAAATGGACCTGCACGACCTGGCGGAAGGACTCCCCACCGATTATCAGCAGCTAAAGGAGGTCGCTGCCGAAACCTACGAGATCTTTCGTCAAATCGACGAAATGAAACAGCAGCTCAAGGTTTTAGAGAAAGGCTAATTCCCCATCACCCATTCCCTGACCCCCACTTCTCCATTCCCCATCACCCATTCCCCAATCAAGGAGTGAACCATGACAGGAACATTGGCTGAATTCAATCAACTGACCGATGCTGAAGAGTACTTTGAGTTCTTTGGTTTTTCCTATGACTCGAAGACCGTTAACGTGAATCGGCTGCACATTCTGAAGCAGTTCTCTAATGCGATTCGGGAGATTGACTCCAGTTTCCCTGAATTGGGGGAGGGCGATCGCCTGGAGCAGTACGAAAAAGCGCTGGTGAATGCCTACAACCTGTTCTGCCACTCATCAGGGGTGGAGCAGAAACTGTTCAAGGTGTTTAACGAGAAACCCAAGAACGTGGTGATGTTGAGCGAAATTGGCAGCGTTTAGCGTCAGTTGATCGGCCCTGTAATAGGGGCTGCTGCCCCTTCAGATGGCGTCATAAAGCATAGGAGTACTTTGTGTTTGATCTCACTCCGATAGAACTGGAGCGCTACAGCCGTCAGATCCAGCTTCCCCAATTTGGAGAAGCGGCACAGCGCAAACTCAAGTCCACTACGGCACTGGTAACAGGCGTGGGGGGACTGGGTGGAACAGCGGCGCTCTACCTGGCAGCGGCGGGCATTGGCCGATTGATTCTGGTGCGAGGCGGTACCCTGCGTCTGGATGACATGAATCGCCAGATTTTGATGACGCACGAAACAGTGGGAAAACCACGGGTTTTTCAGGCGAAAAAGACGCTGGAGAAGATTAATCCTGATGTGCAGGTGGAGGCAGTCTATGACTATGTGACTGCTGATAATGTGGACGCGCTAGTACAGGCATCGGATATTGCGCTGGACTGCCCCCATAATTTTGAGGAGCGGGATCTGCTGAATGCGGCCTGCGTGCGCTGGGGCAAACCGATGGTGGAAGCGGCCATGAACGGGATGGAAGCCTATCTGACCACGGTTCTTCCGGGAGAAACGGGATGTCTGACCTGTCTGTTCCCGGAGAAGCCGGACTGGGATCGCCGCGCCTTTGGTGTGCTGGGAGCGGTGCCGGGAACGCTGGCCTGTCTGACGGCGCTGGAGGCGATCAAGGTGATTACGGGTTTTGAGCCGCCGCTGCGATCGCAACTCCTGACAATGGATCTGTCCCGACTGAAGTTCAACAAACTCCACACCTACAAAGATCCCGACTGTCCCGTATGCAGCAAACGCGCCCAACAGCTTCGCCAGTGGGAGGTGCAGTCTTTCGCGGATCAATTCGCTCCTATTTCCCTTACAGTCCGTTGAATTCAGGGGGTGGTTTGTGGTGTTGTCTCTGATTTTGTTGGGGTTGGCGATCGCCACCTTTCGTCTCCTCCGATGGTTTGATGATGACGTTCTCCAGCTTGCGGTGCTCCTCACCAGCACCACCCTTCTATTGATTGCGTTGATGACCTCCCACTGGATCGCCCTATCAATTGTTCTGATGACAATATTGCCAATGCTCAGGAAACTGAGACAGCAAACGCAGTCTTGATTCCTTCAGAACACAAACAGCCAAAAAACTACACACAACAACAGGTAAATCTATGACGATTACGCTCACAGAAAAAGCAGAATTTCGGTTACGTGCTTTCCTGCAGGGGGGAGCCGATAAGAACCCAGAGCGGGGCATCCGTGTGGGCGTGACCGACGGTGGATGTAGCGGCTATCAGTACACGCTGGACGTTACCACTGGTCCTCAGGAGGGGGACGTGCTAGAAGAGTCCAGTCGGCTCAAGGTGTATGTCCCCGCCGACGCTGTGCCACTGCTCAACGGCATCGTGATTGATTTTGTCGATGGTTTGATGGAAAGCGGTTTCAAGTTTTCGAACCCGAATGCGACAGAAACCTGCGGCTGTGGTACGTCCTTCAAGGCGGGCGATTGTGCTCCTGAGGGCGTTCCCTGCACCCCATAGTTTCCTCGTGGGGTGGGCATCTTGCCCGCCCAAACACCAGACGGGCAAAATGCCCACCCCACAGTTTTGTAGGATGCGTTAGGCGATGAGCCAGACGTATCACTAACACCTGAACTCATCAACTCGGAGATTTAACCAATGACAACCTACAACGTTCGTCTCATCAGCAAAAAATACAACCTGGATGTCACCATCCCCGTTGACGAAGACACCTACATCATAGATGCTGCCGAAGATGCGGGGATCGATTTACCCTTTTCCTGCCGTTCGGGAGCCTGCTCGACCTGTGTAGGTAAAGTGGTCGAAGGTAAAATTGATCAGGCTGACCAATCATTCCTGGACGACGAGCAGATAGCGAAAGGATTTGCGCTGCTCTGTGTGTCCTATCCTCGCTCTGATGTGACGATTCGCACGCATCAAGAGGCGTATCTGGTGTAGGGCGGTTGATTCGCTTACTGAAGGGGGAATAGCCTGCCACCGGATATTTGTTTAGCAACAAGAGAATCAGCAACAGGAGAACGACTGTGTTTACCGAATTTAAGCTGGCCGGGTCTTCACTGGCGCTGATGCGTCCGGGGGAGCGGGGTGTGATTACGAAACTCAGAGGGGATGATAGCTCGCTGGTCGAGCAACTAATGGATTTGGGCCTGGTACTGGGACTGTCTATCACCCTGGAGGAAAAGTCTCCCACCTATGTGCTGAAATCTGGGGAGTCGAGGCTGACGCTGGACAAGGCGATCGCCCGTTCTATCTACGTCCGCCTCGCAGAGTAGCTTAATCGACTGCAACCATCACATCGGAAGACTTGATTACAGCGTAGGCTTCGCTACCTTCCTTTAGTCCCAGAGACTCTACCGAAGATTTGGTGATGATGGCTACCACTTCGACTCCGGGAGCAATTTCAAGTGTCACTTCATCATTCACTGCTCCGGTAACTATCTTTTTGACGGTGCCTTTGAGGGCATTGCGGGCACTGACTTTCATATCTTTCACAACCTCACGCAGTTGGTTCGCGGAGGATTCTAACAGAATAATTCTGCTTCAATTGGTATAGGAGATGACTCAATTATGGCAACACTGATCGGCTTAACCCAGGGTGGAACCACCTGGATTCCCCAATTCGTTCAAGCGATTGACCAGCACCGCTGCATTGGCTGTGGTCGCTGCTTTAAGGTGTGTGGACGAAACGTCTTGCAACTGAAAGCAATGAACGAAGAAGGAGAATTTGTCGAAGACGAAGAAGAAGATGAAATTGAAAAAAAAGTCATGACGATTGCTAATGCTGCACTATGCATTGGCTGTCAGGCTTGTTCACGCATCTGTCCAAAGAACTGTTACAGTCACGCTGAACTGGTAATCGTTTAAGAGCAGAACATATTCCTCCGGCAATTGAATAGAATGCGTGAACGCTCAATCTGTCCCTCTTACCAACGATCATCGGCAATTCATTTGCGGGCGGAATGATTGCGAAGCAAGTGAGGTGGTTCCTGCCCAGTTAGATGAAGAAACTGCGCTGGCTTTGATGGTGCAGAACCCGCTGCTGATTCGTCGTCCACTGTTGCAGGTGGGCGCTCGGCGGGAGGTGGGGTTTAACCTGGATTTAGTGGAGGAGTGGATTGGTTTGAGGGCGATCGATGCTTCGGGGGTAGATGGTGATCAGCGATCGGGTAATCCTGACCTGGAAATCTGTCCCCGTTCAGCGGCTCAGCTTCAACCTTGTGGTTATTCTTGAGCGATTGTACAAGCGGCGTTCGATTACATGCGGACGGATATGGTATTCGTCCCTGACTTGTTGGATGGGCGTGGCATTCGGCCTTGACGTTTACCAGTTTCAACAGATTGTTTGCCGAATGCCGCGCCCCTACCCATTCCTGCACAGGCGAACGGTCGCGCGGCTTCGCCGTTGCCACAAGGTTCGCCCTTACCCATCCACCCATCCACCCATCCACCCATCCACCGTTCGGCTGAGCGCTCACGTCGAAGCCCATCTACCCATCCACCCATCCACCCCCCAAATGCCCCATCCCCGCCAGTACAACTGGAACGACTACTATCGCGCCGTTGCAGGTCGTCCTCCACGAGAGACGCTCCTCACCGCACTCCAGCACTTTGAAACAGAAGGCATAGAGCCTGGATTCGCCGTAGACCTCGGCTGTGGAGACGGACGCGACACCATCGAATTGCTGCGTCGTGGTTGGCGCATCCTGGTGATCGATGGTGAACTGGATGCGATCGCCACCCTCCTGAATCGCCCCGACATCGACCCCGATCATCTCCAGACCCAACTGGCTCGCTTTGAAGACCTGACACTTCCCGATTCAGTCGATCTGATCAACGCCAGCTTCTGCCTCCCTTTCTGCCGCCCAGAGGCGTTTCCCCATCTGTGGCAGACCATTACCCAGGCGTTGAGACCAGGTGGTCGTTTTGCGGGGCAACTATTTGGAGAGCGTGATTCCTGGGCCTCGAATCCCGAAATGAACCACCACACCCGTGAGCAGTTGGATCAACTGCTGCTTCCTTACGTGGTCGAGTTTTTAGACGGAGAAGACCACCCCGGCAAGACAGCCCTGGGAGAAGAAAAGCACTGGCATATCTGGAACTTGGTTCTCAAGAAAAGGTAGCTGAGATCTTGCATCTTGCTTAAAGAAAAACCAAAACCCTGATTCTGCCGCTGCGGAGCGGCGGCAGAATCAGGGTTTTGGTTTCTGGTGCCAGATCCCAGGCAGCTTCCTTTCTCACCCAAGCTAATCACTGGCGTTTTGACTATTTTTTCTACAATGCTGCGAAACGCTCTCTGAGAGAGCGTTTCGCAGCATATTTATTTTAACGAGGATTTTCCTGAAACGCTGACTCCGTCAGCGTTTCAGGAAAATCGGCGCAATTAAGTCAAAAGTCCAGTAATAGGAACCTATCCGAGAACCCCCATTCTGGAGCGCGCTCCAGAATGGGGGTTCTCGGTATTCAGATAAGCAACTTCTACTTATGGCACTACTTTCCAGGCGTCATAGACGACACGGCTGAGCCGCTGGCGCACGTCGTAGTCCAGCAGGCTATCGTCTGCCATCACTTCGGCAGCCAGTTCTTCAACAGACTGCCCTTTGGATCGGGCGAGACGGATGACCCCGGCGATCGCCGACGCCACCAGTTCGTCATCAATGGGCTGGTGACGGAGGGCAACAATCTCCTGGGGGCTGCTGGGAATGGGATAATTCATAGGAGTAAACGTATATGAGAAGACCGTAATATTTCTTTTTAGGTTCAGTGTAAAGCGTAGTGTAGCGCACTTTTGGATTGTGCAACCCTACCGTTTCGGGTGATTTTGAAAAAACTTGTTTTCCACGGTTTTTCTTTACAATCGGCTCCCGCTGGGGAACGATTCGCGTTATTTTGGGGATTCACTGGAGTTTGATGAAGTGATGAGAGAAATCCTTTACCTTGAGGTTCCGACTCCCGATACCGCCGCTGTTTGCACCTGGCTACAGCAGCAGTTTCAGCCCGCGGTTGGCGAGAAGCGCATGACTCCCGATGGGATTCAACTGCGGTTCCAGTCTGCGAGCGCGGTAGAACTGTCGGTGTTTGTCTGGCCACTCCAGCGCACCACCTATTTGAAGGTGTTTCGCTGGGGAGAAACCAGAGCGCCTCAGGAGGAGGAAAACTTACGGCAATTGACTCAGCAACTGCGGTCTCAGTTCCCCCATCGCTACCCGGAACCTCCGGCGATCGACCTCACCCGGCAATCCATCTTCGAAGCGCTGGCTCCCCATTACCCGTTGACGGTCAAGTATTTCCAGCAGATTCCCAATGGGGAAGCGGATTTGACCCGCGTCTACTGGTGGGAACAGCGCTGGCGGGAGGGGGTGAGACGACCTCAGCAGCCGCGCCAGGTGATTTTTGAAGAAACTGCTGCCACGCCAGCAGATAAAATCGCCTACGACCTGATCTATATTGGTGGCGCACTGGGCGTGATTCATGCGGCGGTAATGGCTCAGTTGGGCTATCGAGTGCTGCTGATTGAACGGTTGCCGTTTGGTCGGATGAACCGGGAGTGGAATATTTCCCGCGATGAGTTTCAGAGCCTGATCCAGTTGGGGCTGTTCACGCCAGCGGAATTTGAAAGCCTGATCGCACGGGAGTATGTGGACGGCTACCACAAGTTCTTTGATGCCAATAATCCCCCCCATCTCAAGGCATCAATTCTGCACACGCCGACGGTTCTGAATGTGTGCATTGACGCGGAGAAACTGCTGCGGTTGTGCGGTGAGAAGCTGCGGGCAGCGGGTGGTGAGATCTGGGATGAGACGGAATTTGCGCGGGTGGATGTAGGCCGTCAGCGAGTGACGGTACAGACCCGACACCTCGCCACCGGAGCCGAACGAGTCGCGGGTGGTCGCCTGCTGGTGGATGCAATGGGAACAGCCTCCCCGATCGCATGGCAGTTGAATGGTGGACGGGCTTTCGACAGCGTTTGTCCCACGGTAGGGGCAGTGATCGAACGCGGTTTCGCCCCTGAGGTGTGGGACTCTCATTACGGCGATGTGCTGAACAGCCACGGCGACATCTCCCGTGGGCGGCAGCTCATTTGGGAACTGTTTCCTGGCAGCAATGAGGAATTGACTTTTTATTTATTCCACTATCACCAGGTGAATGCGGAGAATCCGGGTTCCCTGCTGGAGATGTACGAGGATTTCTTCACCATCCTGCCGGAGTACCGCCGCTGCGATATGGACCAGTTGGTGTGGCGGAAGGCGACGTTTGGCTATATTCCGGGTCATTTTAGTGTGGGTGGGGGCGATCGCCGCATTGCCTTCGATCGGCTGATCGCTATTGGAGATGCCGCCTCCCTCCAGTCCCCGCTGGTCTTCACAGGATTTGGCTCCCTGGTGCGGAACCTCCCTCGCCTCACAGATTTGCTGGACACTGCCCTGCGGCATGACCTGCTACAGGCCACTTGCCTGAACCAGATCCGCGCCTACCAGAGCAATATTGCCGTCACCTGGCTGTTCTCTAAAGGCATGATGGTTCCCACCGGACGGTTTCTCCCTCCTCAGCGGGTTAATTCCATGCTGAATACCTTCTTCGGCATTCTGGGCGGCGAAGAACCTGCGGTGGCGGAACGGTTCATCAAAGACCGCGCAGGCTGGGTGCCGTTCAACCGGATGGCGCTGAAGGCCGCAGGGCAAAACCCGGCACTGCTGCTGTGGATCTGGGAACTGGCAGGGACAAAGGATTTGATTCGCTGGGTGGGCAGCTACCTGAACTTTACGCTGATGTCTCTGGTGGGCTGGCTGCTGCAATGGCTGCCGGGATTCGCCCGCAAGGTGCAGCCCTGGCTGGAGCAGCGCAGCCCCGCTCTGTGGTTCTGGCTGCTGTCCCGCAGCTACGCGCTGACCTATGGGGTGGGTCGTCCAATGAAGCCTGTGCGATCGCGCGGTTGGCGCTCTCCAGAAACGATCAAACAAAACCTGGCTTCCCTCACTGACCTGACGGAGGCCGCTCCCACAGCCAAACCAGACTCCCGGATTTAATTCACTGGACTTTTGACTAGGATCGTGAACAAATTAACCTGTAA
>JBIKWV010000128.1:0-8500 GCA_044356135.1 Elainellaceae cyanobacterium | reverse complement strand
GACAAATCTGTTCGTTGTGGCTGGGAGCAGTGAGCAAATTGAACTTGAGATCCTATCAACAGGAGCGATCGAATCATGACAAACGTTAACTATGCGGTCATGAGCGATCGAGAGTTAAGACAATACTTCCTCACCCACCGGGAAGACCAGGAGGCTTTTCGAGCATATATGGATCGCCGCCAATCGCGTCCTCAAAAAACGGTCATTCAACCAGATGACCCGGACTGGGAAGAGAAGGCGATCGCTGCAATTCAAACACAGCTCAGGGCTGAATAGCCGTAGTTTCGTTCTCAGGCTTGAGCTGATAGTCAGGGTTCAACAGCTTATTAGCAAGGCTAGTTCTCCACCGTGATACCGCGTGAGTATCGAGCGATCGCCCTTCCCTGCCGCTCCCTTCGACTCCGCTCAGGGAGCTAGGTGGTTGGTGAGGGACTGGTTTTCTTTAGAACGAACCTAAAGAACCCGTTGGCTGAGCAACTTGCCCTGAGCCTGCCGAAGGGGAGTCGAAGCCAACATCCGATCGCCCCACTACCCTTCCGCTTCCCCCGCAGACTCGATCGCCGCCTGCACCTCCGCAACCGTACAGCCGAGGATTTGAGCGATCGCCGACAGCAGTTCCGGTTCCTGAGTCATTCGGTAGATTCGAGAGAGATGCTGAATCAACAGATTTACTTTGAATGTGTCCTCAACTGAAACAAAAGTTTGCAGTGAATGCAAGAAATTCGTTTGGGCTTTCTGGAATTCTCCGAGATCCTCTGCTAATAAACCTAAAAGACAATAAGTCATGGCTTGGCCATAAAGGTCGCCATATTGAAGCAAAATACATAGTCCCTTTTGAAAATTATGTCGAGCTTGCTCGTAGTGTTGTAATACTCTGTCAACATAACCCAACTGTATATAGGTACTAGCTTGATTGTACAAGTCGTTATATTCTATTTTTATTTCTAGAGCTTTCTGATAATTGCAGCGTGCTTGAGTGTAGTTTTCTAAGTTCTGTTCGAGTATACCTAGCTGATGATAGATACCAGCCTGACTATATCGATCCTCGTACTTATTATGAATCTCAATTGCCTTATCGTAACTATAACGAGCCTGCTCATGGTTCTGTAAAGCATCATAGATCATACCTAGATGATGGTAGACAGATGCTTGAAGATGATATTTTCCGGATTTGGCAAAGCACTCAAGTGCATTGCGACAAATATCTAAAGCTCGGTCATGTTCCTCAGTCAAATAGTCTACCTGACTTAAACCAAGATATGTATAAGCTTGGCCCTGTTGATTGCTTAACCGAATGAATAATGTCAGTGCTTTATTGTAGATGACGCGAGCCTGTTCGTAGTTGCGCAATGATTGTTCAACCCTGCCTAATTGATAATAAATTTCAGCGTTTTTGGTTTGTTTTTGATCGTCTGACAATAAGACGAGCTTCTCTGTAAGTGCTAAATCTTTGAGATATTGCTCTTTAGCTTCTGCATAATTTTGTGTTGCCATATAACAACTGCCTAATCTAAATAAGGCATCAGATATTTCAGCTCCTATCTCACCTCTCTGTTTATCAAGTGGATAGGCATGGTATGCCTGACAAACATATTCCGACAATTTCAGACGAGTCTCGGTATCGCCAATTCGATGCAGATAAGTAAATAGACAGGTAAAAATATTAGTGCTTTCTTGCTTTTCTAGGCAGATTTTCAGGGCATGGAACAAGTTTTCATATTCATATCTGCAAAGCTGAGTTCCTAATAATCGCTTTTTAGGTTCCTCCGAATTCAATGCTTTATTGTAAGCAACGGCGGTTACCTGGTAATATTGCTGAAATGCTGCTCTAATAGCTCCTTGCTCTGTTTGATTTAGCTCGGTGAGTTTGGTTTTGAGGAAATATGGGAAGATAGGTTGGATGGTCAGCAGTTGCGGCTGATTTTCCTGCAAGGGGGAGAGCAGTCCCCAGTGGATGGCTTCATCGATGGCGCTGTCGAAGGCATCGAAGTTGTAGATCTGGAACGGTTCCAATTGTTTCAGTTGTTCTGCGTATTGGGGCAGGGCTTGTCTGAAAACAAATCCGCTGAAGGGTGCCAGACAAAGCAAAAGTTTCTGGGCAGATTCCGAGAGGTTACTGTGGGAGTATTCCACGCACTTCAAAATACTCTTCGTCTTGTCGGCGCTCTCTACATCCAGCCCCACATCGGCAGCATCCAGCGCCGCCAGAATCTCCGTTGGGGTCTGCTGCCGCAAGTTGGCCAGCACCACCTCCATCGCCAGCGGATACCCCGCCAGCAGCTTCATCAGCCGCAAAAACGTTTCGTCCTGGCGTGTCTCTTCAACCAACTGCGGCTGTCCGGCAAACACCCGCTGCAAAATCTTTTCCGCCAGGGCAGAGCGCGATTCGGGGTCCAGGCCCTTCAGCGGGTAAACCGCATCGCGGAACGTCGTCGGCTTCAGCCACGCCTCCTCGCTGCGCGATCCCAGCACCACAAAGGTTCTGCCACCCACCAGACGGCTCAAAAAGTCGCGCAGTTGCTCCTGCTGGGCGGGCGGCAGCGTGTTCTGAATCGCCAGCTCCTGCCCGGTGATCGACTCCAGATTGTCCAGAATCAGGGCGTAGGGCAGTCCCGTGGTAGGGCATCCGGCGCGGAGGGTAGTCAGCAGCTTGGCTTTCTGCACCTCCAGGGGCATCGCCTGAAAGGTGGCCTGCTCATATTTGCCGTAGACCTGTTTGCCCACCTCGAACAAAATCTGCTCTAGCGTCCAGGCCCGCTGGTCATAGCCAAAATAGAAAGTCTGAGCCACAAAATGCGTGTCCTGCCACCACTGGCGCAGGTAGTTGAGCAGCGTGGTTTTGCCCGTGCCGCCCATCCCCTGCACCAGCAAAATGTTGTGCCGCAGCAGCGACTTTTCGATTTTCAGAATTTCCAGATCGCGCCCCACAAATCCGTAGGTCGGCTCCGGGAAGCGGTACTGGCTGCTCTGGCGGGTGTAGTACGCTTCTTCCTGTTCCGGCGTCATCGGCTGTAGATCGATTTTGAGATTAGGCTGATTGCAGTACACCACGGGCAGCAGCCAGTCCTCCAAATCCACCTGCTGGTTAAACAACGCCCGCCTCGACTTCTGGTTAAACAGCTCCCGTCGTCCCAGCCGCAGCGCCTCCAGCAGGGTTTTCTCCGCCACCACCTCCTGATAGAACCGCTGCATCAGCAGTCCCGCTGCCTCCGCCAGCACCGAGTAGCGCATCGCCACCACCAGCCGCATCCCCGCCAGCATCAGCCGACTGCCCAAGCTGTCTTCAATTTGCTCCACCTCGGCGGTGTTGCCCGTCACCTGCTGCCCCAACTGGCAGGCGTCCAGAATGCAGATGGGAATGCGTTTGCCCATCAGTAAATTGGCCAGCTCCTGGGTCTCCACTGGGTCCGACTGGCCTTTCGTTTCGGTCTCCAAAAACAGAAACGCCTTTTTCCCCTCAAACGCCTGCACATCCGATCGCCCCCCGTAGCGCCCCTTCAGCAACACCCGCTGATGCCGATCGAGCGACTGCATCTGCTCGTAGGTCAGCACCCCACCGTGGACATCAAAGTGGATGATGTGGTAGTAGCCCTCCGGCGTTGCGTCCAGATGCCGCTCCAGCGCTTCATAGGTACCCGGACGCAGCAGCACCAGATTCACAGGCAGACGGGAGTTGGCGATCGCCCCCATCAGCGGTCTGGAGGTGGTGCGGTAGTTCAGGTCACTCTCCTCCCCCGGTCGCGCCGTCACCAGCAGCACGTTCAGGGTTTGTGACTGGGGCACCTTGGCAGGCGCGGGAGACTTCCAGTTGCACCGCCGAACCATGCCGGATTCAATGGCAAAAATGGCGCGATCGCCCAGATCCGGATCGCGCATCGTCTCCCAGTGCAGCGCCTGAAACGCCGGGTCATCCCCGATTACCTCCAGCATCACTCGACTGCCCCGCAGCGGACGATACTCGCTGTAAACATCTGGATTGCTCTGAAACACCTGCTGAAACAGCGATTCCCCATAGGCCCGAATAATCTGCCGCGCCTGCTCAGCGTACACAGTGTCGGTGTAGGACTGGTGAATCCACTGCTCAAAGTACCAGGCTAACCGCCGCTCCTCCTTATCTGAAGCGGGGCGCTGAATTTCGATTTCATACTCGGAACCGTCACCAATTCTGACCGTTGCAGCAAAACCAGACGCTGTTTTTTGGGTGTAACGGAGGGCGATCGAGGTCATAAACCGCTTGGGGCTAAAAATTAGTCCGATTCTAACTTCTGATTCCCATTCCTGCTGCCTGCCACACGCTGGGCGGTTCTTCAGCCAATTTCGTCAACCTCGTTACTGGTCAGAGACCAGTAACGCCCACCGGAGGCTCCGCCTCTTCCGAGCAGGAGGCAGAGCCTCTCAAAGCCCGTCTCCAGGCAGAGCCTGGGGACGAGAGGAAGATCCCCGGCATCTCTGGTGGTTGCTCGACAACTGACGCTGCGCTTAAGGGAGATTTTGGGAGACTTTGAACAGTCGTGCAGTTCTTGTGCAACGACACCTTAGGGATTGGCTCCCCCCAGAATTGGGGGGTCGGGGGGGCAGATCGGCGGACACGCTGCTTTTCAACCATCGGAACAACACTGCCCAACCTGACTCGCCATCGTGATAGCATACACACCGTGATACCGGGTGTCCATGATACAATCGTTCAAAAGTTCAGGTACAGAGGACATCTTCAATGGAAAATCCTCTGCATCGGCACGAAAAACCTGTCCACCTTCTCTATGGAAGCAGGCGATCAGAAAGCTCGATTTGCTTGATTCTGTCGTTACATTGGATGAATTAAGGATTCCACCGGGCAACCGACTGGAGGCATTGAAGGGCGATCGCAAGGGTCAGTTCAGCATCCGAGTCAACGACCAGTACCGGATTTGTTTTGTCTGGACGGATACAGGGCCTGATCAGGTCGAAATTGTTGATTATCACGCTTAACCCTGCAGGATATTTCTATGAGAATCCCCACCCATCGACCACCCACCCACCCAGGAGAAATGCTGTTGGAGGAGTTTCTAATCCCAATGGAACTCACTCAGAGAGACCTGGCTGACGCGATTCACGTTCCCTATCAGCGGGTCAATGAGTTGGTGAAGGGCAAGCGGGGGATGACGCCCAGCACTGCTTTAAGATTAGCGAAGTTTTTTGGGGTTTCCCCTGATTTCTGGATGACCCTACAGGTGCGGTGGGATCTCTATCAGGCTCAACAGTCTGAAGCGCAGGAGTTGAAGCAAATCCAACCTCGTGCTGTTTGAGGTTGTTATGCAGGCAGCAGAGCAAATCAACCATCTCGATCGCCCCATTTCTAGAAATACGCTTGTATCCTCCAGGCAAATCCACTATTCTTTTCCAATGTCGATTCCCAGTCGGCAAACAGGCTTAAGGTGAGGCACTGTCCGGGAGTGTTACGAGCACCACCCAGACAGCTAACCCAATTTCCTGATTCGGCCAGGAAGCTGGGCTGCGATTAGTTTATCGCACCTCGCTGATGGCACCTGTGGTTGGGCAACCACGCCTTAAGCCTTTCCTGTCAAAACCACGCCATCAGCGAGGACTGAATACCATGTCTACGGAGTTCAACGAACTGCTGTCGCTTTCGCCTGACGAAAAACCGCAGCTCTGGATTATCGGCACCCGTGAGCAGGTCACCCACTGGATGAACGAATTGACCGTGAAGGGAGTCGTGCGCGATCGCGTTCACTTCAGCCCCATCATCCCTGCGCCCTTTGCCACCGGAAAATACATGGTGGTGTTGATAAGGTAGGGGTGTGCAAAGACCTCGGAAGTTTCTTAAAAACCTCCGAGGTCTGGCGTTTGGGGGGCGATCGCCCAGCTTTATGCAACCCACCCGGTCAGCAAGGTAAGATCAGAGATTGAGGGAAAAATGCGATCGCACAGGAAGCACCATGCAGTTCATCGACCAGGCAGAAATTGAAGTAAAAGCAGGCGACGGGGGCGACGGGCTGGTAGCATTCCGGCGGGAGAAGTACGTGCCTGCGGGTGGGCCTTCTGGTGGCAATGGCGGTCATGGTGGATCGGTGATTTTGCAGGCGGATGAAAACCTGCAAACCCTGCTCGATTTTCGCTATGCCCGACTGTTCAAGGCAGACGATGGGCAGCGGGGCGGCATTAAGGACATGACCGGGGCTTCGGGGCGCGATCGCATCATCCAAGTTCCCTGTGGCACTGAGGTTTACGATGCAGAGACAGACGAGGTGCTGGGCGACCTGACCGATCATGGCCAGACCTTAAAGGTGGCGCAGGGTGGAAAAGGTGGCCTGGGGAATAAGCACTTCCTCAGCAACCGCAACCGTGCGCCAGAAAGAGCACTGCCCGGACTTCCGGGAGAGCAGCGGATGATCCGGCTAGAGCTGAAACTGCTGGCGGAAGTAGGGATTATCGGTCTGCCCAACGCTGGAAAGTCAACCTTAATCTCTTCCCTCTCGGCGGCGCGGCCTAAAGTTGCCGATTATCCCTTTACGACGCTGGTGCCCAACCTGGGCGTCGTGCGCAAGCCAACGGGAGACGGCACCGTGTTCGCAGATATTCCCGGACTGATCGAAGGGGCGCACATGGGATTGGGACTGGGGCACGATTTTCTGCGGCACATCGAGCGCACCCGGCTGCTGCTGCACCTGATTGATGCGACACAGGAAGACCCGATCGCCGCCTACCAGACCATCCAGGATGAACTGGTGGCCTACGGACGGGGACTGGAGGAGCGGCCACAGATCATCGCCATCAACAAGATTGACGCGATGACATCGGAGCCAGAGAAGCTAGCCGAACTCGCTGCCGAACTGAGTCAGCGTTCCAACGTACCCATCTTTCAGATCTCGGCGGTTGCCCGCACGGGTCTGGAGCCGATGTTGCAGGAAGTGTGGCGATCGCTCGACGAAATTAATCTCCAGGAAGCCCAGGCCGCAGCAATTCAGCAGGAGCAAATTACGGTGTCTGGCCTTGCTCCGGAGTCGCTGCTGGAGCCGCATCATTAGCGGCAGGCGCATCAGTGTTTGAAGGATTTGTGGGTACTGTGGTTGTTTGGGAATAGGGCTGCTGTTGACTGGCGAAGTACTGATAGACCTCACCAGAGATCTGGCGGATCAGTTCCTGAGCAGCATCGTCCCCTGCCTGCCGCTGCACGATGATGGTGAGCACGTAGCGCTTACCGCTGGTCATATCCACAATTCCGGTGTCGCCCACCATCGTGCCGATGGTGCCCGTCTTGTGCGCCACCACTGCGTTATTTTCAGGGCCAATTCCGGCGGGGATCAGGGTGTCAGTGACGGTGCCGCGCATGATTTCCAGCAGGCGATCGCGGGAGCGCAAAGACAGTAAATTTCCCTGGCTGATGCTGGTCAACAGCAGCGTCAGATCTTTGGCGCTGACGGTATTGGTGCCGCCCAGGTCAGGCAACAGGTTCGAGAGGGAAGTGTTGGTCAGCCCCCAGGAGCGAAACCGCTGATTCATCGCAGGCATCCCGCCGCCCTGCCGGATCAGAATATTGGTGGCTGTGTTGTCGCTCACAGTAATCATCTTGGTCGCCACTTCCAGCGCTGGAAACTGTGTACCAACGGGCAGGTATTGCATCTCGCCTGCCTCAGTAGCAACATCAATCTTCTCCATCGTCAAATTCTGGTCAAGCCGAACCTTACCTGCATCCAGATCCTGTAGAAAGGAAACCAGAACTGGAACCTTAATGGTGCTGGCCGCTTGCAGTCTCGTGTCGCCGTTGACATTCACATAGTTGCCTGTATCCAGATCGACCAGATGAACCCCAACGGTGAAGCCCTGCGTTTGGGCGATCAGCCTTTGAATCGAAGTGGTCAGGGCGGGAATGGGCTGACCCAGACGAACCACCATCGGTACGGGACTGTTGACCTTGGGCACCGTATCGCGGTTGAACAGGGTTGCGCTGTTTGAAACGGCTCCTGCCTCCTGGGAAACAACGGATGCATTGAAGGAAACCGGAACGCGAGACTTGGGATTCCAGATGGAAAGCACAGTGCCCGCGATCGCCCCAATGCCAATTCCCAAAATCAGCAAACGAGTGACGTAGAGCAGTGGGGATGGGGGAGCCGGGGGACGCTTGACCTTGCGAACCCGACGCGGCTTCGGAATGGGAGTGGGCGCAACTCGTGCTTTGGGACGGGCCACCAGAGGGGCTACCGCCGTTCCCTTCACTATCTGGCGAGAACTGGGAGCGACGCGGGTGATGGCCCCCTCACGGCTGCGGCCATTCGGGTTGGGGAGGCGAGGGGAAGAGTCTTTGCGGGGTGTGGGCGTATCAGAGGAAAGGAGCGATCGCAAATTAAACCGCGCATTGTTGGGGCGGTTATCCGGAGCTGTTCGGCGGGCACGGGAAATTTGGGAGCGATCGCTGGGAATGGGTTGGCCTGGACGAGTCGGGCGATTGGGGCGGAGGTCACGGGAGGAAGGGTTGGGAGCAGAACCATTGCCGCTGGAACCG
>JBIKWV010000127.1:0-8596 GCA_044356135.1 Elainellaceae cyanobacterium | reverse complement strand
GGACTTTTGACTCAATCGCGCTGATTTTTCTTGAAAAGCTAACGCAGTCAACTTTTCAAGAAAAATCGGCGCTAAAATAGTATGTTGCAAAACGCTCTCCAGGAGAGCTGTCGGCAGTATGCCCGTCACGCTCAGGTTGCTTTCTGTCGCAACTGCTGGATCAAGCCGGCACAGCAGTAGACCATCGCCGCACGGCTATCGACATTGAGCTTGATGAAGATTCGACGCAGGTGTGCAGAAACAGTCCATTCGCTGATGCCTAATTGGTGGGCGATCTGTTTGTTGGAACAGCCTGATGCAACCAGAGTAGCGATTTGTAGTTCTCGTTCTGTCAGCACCTGGATCAGGTCTAAATTGCTACTCTCGGTTGAAAGCTGGGTGTGGATAATTGCATAGCGATCGCCTTCCAGATCAAACCATCCCAGGACTGCAAACAAGCCGCCTGACTCAGAAGCATCAGTGGCAAACTGTTTCTGAATATCTCCTAATTCTTCTACTAAAACGACTGAAAGCGAACTATTTTTTACCAAGAATTGGTGCAATATCTTGCAGCCATAATTGGGTTTTTTACTGCCCGAAGAAATAGAGTCTACTGTCTTTTCCAGCATCATAAATCCCTCTCTCAAAATCCAGGTTTCTGCATTTGGCTTTTGTGACTTCAGTCTGCAAAAGTAGGATGCTTCCCTTTCCCGCCTTAAACCAAAAGCCTCTTAGAGAAAGTTTGAAAAGGATCTGTTGGTATCGTTCTGTTGAAGAGGATTTATAGCAATTCTCATTGGTGTGAGAGGGGTGTGTGGGTGAACCCCCCACGCAGGGGGCAGTGCTCCCTGCACCCCCGTACCGCACCAGTGTGAGAAACGCTACAGGTAGATTGATTACCTTTTACTATCGGTGATCAATCTTTTCAAACATTCTCTTAAATCTGTTGGCTACCACTTCAAGAAGATTGACCTGGGTGGGGAAGTACCGCCTTAAAATAAAGGCCAATGTTTGTCTTATGGGTGCTAATCAATTGTGCGCCATAGCGAATGATCCTCCCTGATTCTAATCAATACTTTCGCTCTATTTATTTAAGTCTTATTTATTTAGATGAACTGAGATTTACAAAGACGAGTTTCTGTTTCAAAGGAAGTGGAATTTAACGCAACAGAACCGTACTCAGCACTGTTCTGATTCGCCTCTCACAAAAGCCCTCAAACCCTTTAGAGGAAGTACCAAAACCCTTGTACACCCCTCCAGGTCGAATCAGTAAATTCCTGGTATAACATCTGGTCTTCAGATCGAAATGCTACTTCTGTGTTGGAGGGGTGAGCAGGCACTGGTGGTGCAGCCAGCGTTGGAAACAGCAAATGTAAGACAGCCAGTTGAATATTGCTCCAGAGGAACTTGGCAGTATTGGCAGCGATAAAGCTCTGGCGCAGGGAGTCTCGTTCCATCGTCATGATTGGGTTTTGGGGGGTCAGTGGCTGACACGGAATTCCCCAAAGTTCCAGGAGCCGGCAAATATCGGGTTGAGGAGAATTTTGCACCGCCGCTGTAGATTGATAGGTCAGGATAAAGGCAGAATCTAAGCTGGCAGCCAGTGTAACCGTGTCTCGCAGGGCAAGGGATAAGAGATTTTCCTGAACCTGAACCTGTTTTATGTGGCGATCAAAAGAGAAAGCAAGGGATTCCCATTGTTTGAATAGATGAGTATCAATGCTGAGGGGAATCAAAGATTCTTTGAGGCTGTCTCCGAGCCAGAAGAGCCGCAATCGGGAAAGGTCGGTTGCCTGACGTAACGCTTCCCACTGCTGGAGCGACAAAAGGGTTTCGTGAAGCAGGCCGTACTCCTGGTCAATCTGCTGACGGGGATAAAGAACCGCAGGATTGAGCAGTCCGGGTTGTTGAAGATAAAAACTCAGGTTATTCAGAATGTGCCAGAGTTCTCTCGCAATCCACAGTTCCATCCCACTGGAGAGGTGTCTGACCAGCGGTGCCCCATACTTCGTGAAGACCAGGAGCGGATCAATCACACACCGCCAGGGGGGGCGATCGCACAGGAGAGACGGTAAAGACTGAGGACGTTGCATTGGAAACCATGCCTCAAGCCTGAAGATTTATCTTCCCAGTATTGGTCAACAGGGGTGGGGCAGCAAGTCACATATTTGGAGTCCCTGGATTGGACTAGTTCATCCGGGCTAGTTGATCTGCGTTAGTCAAAAGATGTGACTTGAGAAAACCAAACCCCAACAGTATCAATGGTGTTAAAGCTTTAACCCCAGCCCACGCTCATCAGGGCTAACGATTATCAGTTCTCCCCGTGAATCTCCAGTTGAATTTATATAAAGGAGACTTGTCACAATGGCATACCAACCCATGTTTGAAGCCCCGGCTGCCTACGAGACAAATGGGCGCAGCCACTCGTACTCCAATCCAGAATTGGAGGAGGAGTGGGAAAGTGGAACTCCTTACTCCAATCCAGAAATGGAAAGTGAGTGGGAAACCTATGAAACGAGCCAGTACAGCACCCCCTACGCCAATCCAGAGTTGGAGAGCGAGTGGGAACTGCCAGAAGCCCTCCCCTATGCCAATCCCGAATTGACCAGTGAGTGGGAACTGCCAGAAGCCCTCCCCTATGCCAATCCCGAATTGACCAGTGAGTGGGAACTGCCGGAAAGCAACCCCTACGTCAATCCTGAATTTGAAGGGGATCCAGAATTCTTCAAAAAACTGAAGCGGTTTGTCAGAAAAGTGGCCGCGCCCCTGGCTAAGCGCTTCGCTCCCATGATTGCAGGAGCCTTTGGCGGGCCTGCTGCGGCGATGCTGGCCAAGAGTGTCTTGAGGGAAGGCGAAATGGAAGTGGCTCAGATGGAGGCTACCCTATTTGGCACCAACGAGATGGAAGCCGAAGTGGCCAATACGGAAGTCGGGTATGAAGCAGCGCTGACGGAGTTTCTGGCCTCTCAAGCCGCCGAAACCAATACGGAAGAAGAGGCTCAAGCCTATATTGGGGCAGCACTGCCGATCACGATTGCCATTATGGGCAGTCGGCGGGCCCTGCGGCGGGTGATGCCCACCCTGCTACAAACCAGTGGCATCACGGTGAGAGCGTTAAGGCGGCAGGGTCCCGCCGGACGGCAACTGCTGCGCACCCTCCCAACGATTCAGCGGCAGGCGATCGCCACCCTCAAAGCGGCTGCTCGAGCCGGACAACCCATTACCAGTGCTACCGCTGCCAAGGCGATGGCGGCTTCAGCCCGTCGAGTCCTCAGCAATCCTCAACGGCTGGAACGGGTCATCACCCGAAATGCTGTGTTGCGGCAACGCACCGCGCCTCCCAATCCCCGGCGGATGGCCGCTGTCAGACGTTGACAGGCCGCTTCCCCGATGCAGCAACCCCCTACGGTTCATGAGGGATACCGGATGATGGTCAATCCACCCGCCTCGACGATGCCGAAACCTGCGACCCAGACCCGGCCAGCACCGGCCTCAGTTGCCACTGACACCGGCATCAATGGCAGGATGACTGGGGGTGAACGCCAGTTGCTGGATAACTGGCTCTCGATTCAGGCGATTAACCTGACTCGCCATGCCCGATCGCTGCGTCCGTTTAGCAAAGAGGAGTTTGGTACGGGGCCGGCTGCCCCCAGCGAGGCGCATATCGAAGCCGTGAATCGGTTTATCGATCGCTTTCGCAGCCAGGTGGTGGAGCAGGCCCGCTGGGTGGAGGCAGCGGCAGATATGGCGCGACGAGACCCCACTCCCGAACGACTGAGCGTGTTGCTGAAACGCAAGCAGGCGGTGAGTAACCAGGTGCTGTATGTAGAGGGAATCTGGGATTTCTATTTCGATTTGTTTGTGCAGCGGCTTTCCAGCTTTGGGGAACGGTTGCGATCGGTGGATCGGATTGCGGCAGGCTGTTACGAAAAAGTTTACGTTGGTTTAGGAACGGCGCAACCCACGCCCAGTCTATTACCCTTTAGTTATGCGGATAGTGGCTTCAGTCCGGCAACCTTTCGTCGGGGTGTGCCGCTCAGCAAGCTAAAACACAACCCCAATCTGTTTCCGCTGATTATGTTGCCGCAACATCGGTTGGATAATGTGTGGGCCTTATCGAGTGTGTTACACGAGGTTTCCCATAACCTGCAAGCGGATTTGGGGCTGTGGGAGGTGGTGCCAGCGCGGTTGTTTCAGCGATTGACTACCGAGGGGCGTTTGCCCCCCGACATTGCCCAAATTTGGGCACGCTGGCACAAGGAAATGATGGCGGATATGTTTGCCCTGGTGTTGGGCGGGCCAGCGGCGGTGGAATCGTTGATGGATGTGGTGGGGCGATCGCCCGCCAGCACGATCCAATTTGAGCCGTTGTCGGTGCACCCGACCCCCTATCTGCGGATTCTGATCAGCCTGATTTTGTTGCGGCGGCTGGGGCTGGAGCAGATGGCCACCGACCTGCGGCGCATTTGGCAGCGGCTCTATCCCAGGGTGACGGCCAGTGATATTCCCCCCGCCTTTATGACCACGTTTTACCCCGCCGCAGAACTGGCCGTGGATACGATGGTGTTTCAACCCTACCCCCAGTTGGCCAACCAATCGATCGCCCAGGTGGTCACCTTCGGCCCGGAGCAAATGCAGTTGATTGAGCTGGCGGGCCAGCGATTGGCCAGGGGAGAAGATTCCGGCACGATTCCGGTGCGACTGATGATCAGTGCCGCCCGATTTGCCCTGGATCGGAAGCTGGCCAACCCGCAGACGATTACCGACAACTTTTACCGCATTTTAGGGAGGCGATAAAATGCTCAATGCCACAACCTCTAGAGAAGAAGATTCTATATTCCCAGCAAATAAGCACAATCAAAAAAATTTGTGTCAGTTACGCCAGTGGTTAGTGGAACAAATCTATGCACTGGGTTCAAGCGGCTCAGACAAATCTCCGCACTTAGCTCAAATTGCTAAAACTCTGAGTCATCTGGCTGGCAACGAACCAACCGCCTACGAAAGTGGAATTGTTCAGACGAGTGCTACCGGAAGTGCCAATCTGTTAACAAGGCAGGTTGAGCGTGCCATTACGCAGGTGCTGGGTCGTGGGCCTGGTCGCGGACCAGAGGGGTTCATGAGCGCCCTAACCGGGGCTTTTCCAACCGATGCGAATGGTCAGGTGGTTTTTACCCCAACGCGCAGCGTGGTTTCGCTCTACGGTTCAAATGGGAATGGTTCGATCGGTCAGATTTCCGTTGAGCAGGCGAATCTCTATCGGGCTGGTAGTCTGCTCGCGACCGATGGACTGCGGGTGCTCGAAGGATTGAAGCCCTTCGATCCCAAAGCCGATATCGATGCGGTAGAAGCGTTACGAGCGCTAGTTCGTTCTGGATTCAACAGTCTCATCGAAGAATTTGGGCGACTAGACGAACCTCGCAAAGAGCGCGTAGAGCATTATGTGCGATCGCTTTTCATCCATCTAGGTAAGTTTGGTAAGGCAGCATTTGCCCCAGGGGCACAGGATTCAGTCACGCAGAAGGACATACTAACCGCTGTAGGAAATCTGATAAAAATCGACAATGAGAAGGAGTACATCAAGAACTTTATTAGGACAAATGTGCAACCAGTGACCGTGGATGATGAAGCGCAACTTGCTGGATACGAGCTGCTGCTGGATTATGTTGTTGGGCTACTTTTGGCATGGTGGAAGTTTCAATCCACGGAAATTGCTGAAGTGTCAGCTAACAACTACAGTGCCAATCTTTCCCGTGCCAGTGTTCTATTACCTATCATTGCGGACAGCAATGCCAGCTTTATGGCGGCAATGGATTCCGTCGGCTTTACTCAAAACGAACGGCGTTCTAGCTCTGCTAAGTTTTCTTCACTCAAACCCCAAAATTCTCTCACGTTACCTGAAGCAAACCCTGCACATACAGCCATTGACTACTCTTTAGCTGATATTACCGTCAATGACCTCAATGATTGGATCGATCGATTTGCCAGTGTTGAATCACCTTCGCTGCTGGCAGCATCTGGTCGCTATGGGCTGGATTTTGTGATAGATCAGGCAGATACCCTGTTTTGGGTGATTGGATTGGCTCTTTACACCTTGTCCTCAAAAGAAGAAGACTCACCAGCGGATACGGACAAGCCGAAGCAAGTCTCCCCTGCTGGTAACGGTAGTGAAAGTTCATCGCTTCTCCAAGAAATTCTGTCCTATGAGCGGGTTAAACAAGCGCTCCGGGAACTACTTTCCTATCTAAAAGATTTAGCGGACTTGACGTGCTCTCCTTCTACTAATGGCAAACCCAAATCTACAGAAATAACGGTTCAGAGCAATCCTGCTAATTCTTGAAGACGAAGCGGCGGTTGATGAATAACAACTTACTTCGGTGGCGGAAAATTTGAGACATTTTGGAAAGACAAGAGGACGTTCGATCCATGCCTAACACACGAGATTACGACCAGCGCAATGATCGCGTTGCGGCACTCCTGCAAAACACCATTGAACAATTGGGTCCCGAACTGGTTGCCAACCCCCAACTGGCGGAAGTGCTCAACCGCATGGTGGATGATCAAATTCGTAAATACGACGCCACCCAAAACGGCAAAGGATCCCCTACCGATGGCGGCCTGGCCGACCTGATTGGCCTCGGCAAAGATGCCCCTAAAGACCTGGGCGAAACCCACGTATCCGGTGGTGTCGCAGACTACGACGATACCGTTACCAGCGATCGCATCCTGGCCAGTGCCGACCTCTACTACCTCTACATGCACGAACGCCTGGGCGTGTTCCGAGTCATGCACAAACTGCAAGAACTCTTCCGCGCCGGAACCCTACGCATTTCTAGCGGGGAAGGCGCTTACGGGCTGTATCGCTTCGATAAACGCAATCTGTTGCGCTACAAGCAGGGCGATCGCATGCGGGCTTATCGCCGCGTCTTTGGCTACACCAGGGTCGATCCGGGGCCGAGCGCCCGCCCCAACCCCGAATTTCATGGCCTACTGGTTCACTTTATTGGTGAAACCGCCAAATACTGGCGCGACAAACGCATCAGTGAAGTGATCCGGGAACGGGCCACCGACCCCACCTTCGGTTCGATTGCGATCGTCCGGCGGGCAGGTCTGGATCTGCGGAATAACCTGAAAAACTCGTCCTACGGCTATATCAACGTGCTGCGGGTAGAAACCAGTCAGGCCCTGGCGGAAGCCTTCAAGGTACTGGAATCAACCGATGTGCGGGCGCAATTTGGCGCAGACAACGCCTGGGAACTAATCGAACTGGTGCTGTGGCAATACTTCCACGAATCCGTCCACGCCAGCACCATGAACCGGATGGCCGTCACCGGGCGCGACATTCTGCGCTGGTTAGCGGAACCGTTTGTGCTGCAAAAGAACCGCACCGATTTCGAGGCCGTGCTATACCGCATCGCCGAGGCTGCCGAAGAATGGATCTCCAGCGAAGAAGGCATGCGCATCAGCAAACCCACCCCACCACCCCGCAATGTTTACATGCCGGGTGCACCCCCCAGCGGCATGCGACGCGATCCGGTGTTTGGGCGATCGGGAAACTTAATGCCCGCACCCAGGGTAATCGGGTAGGGCAACTAGCGAGTTTTCGCTATGAACAGTACGCCTCCTCTGTGCAATGGAGGCTAAGGTTCCGCATTGAATCAACGAGGATTTGATCATGGGCAGACAAACTCAATGGCTGTTCGAGGTTCCTATGGCGTTGGGAACTGGGAGAGAGGGCGATCGCCATGTCAACCTAGACTATTTTGGCAATCCTGAGGTAGCAGTTACTCCAGTATCCGAAATCCCCAAAGAAGGGAGTTTTTATCAAATTAAAAAAGGGGATGCGTTACTTAGAATCGCCCGTAAAGCCTATGGTGTCGCCCCTGGGCCAGAGTTGCGTAAACTTGCCCGCCTGATCAACGAGGATCCCTATAATCTTCGGTTTCGTCGCTCGGAGCCTGTTGATCTATTTCCAGAAGGGATTATCTCTTTCTATCCTGAGTTTATTTGTGGGTTTGCGGCACAATCACAATCAGCAGGTAAGCCTCCCTCAGGTTCCTGTTATGCGATTATCAAAATCCCAGCAAGAAGGTCGGAACCGACTCAACCTCTCGTCCTCGATCGCTGGAAAGACGTACTTGTCGGTGGCACATCAGGCAACCTTGTTGAAAGCCTTATTCGAGGACCAGCGACGTTTGAAGCAATGGTAAAAGCCATTAAGACAGCTAACAAACGTGGGCATTATATCTACTTATTGGGATGGTGGTTGGATGATAACTTTCCGCTTATCCCTACAGATCCCACATCTACAATTCAAGCTCTCTTCTATAGTGCTGCCAATGCTGGAGTTCAAATACGAGCAATGTTATGGGATCAAGTAGGGATCCAAAATACGGAGGAGGTAGACCGCATCAATGCTCTCCGTGAGAAGGGTGCGAAGCTCAAAAAGGTATTTGATGCTGCTGCAATACTAGATAATGAGACTGCATGGGCTGTTGGTAGCCATCACCAAAAAGTTCTGATCGTCAAAGGAGATAAAGGGTTAATTGCCTTCTGTGGAGGAGTTGACATTAATCCGGACAGGGTACCCCCTGCTAAAAAGGCAGGTCAACCTATGCAC
>JBIKWV010000126.1:0-8608 GCA_044356135.1 Elainellaceae cyanobacterium | reverse complement strand
CCGCCACTGGGGGGGCCCGGGCGGAAACGGGGGGGGGGGAGGGCGGTGATCTGGGAGGCGGTTTCGGTCATGCCGTAGGTGAGGGCCAGGGGGATTTGGTGCTGGCGGGCGGTGTGAAGGAGATCTTCCCAGGTGGCTGCACCACCAATGAGAACGGTTTTGCAGGCGGAGAGCCAGGGGCGGAGGGTGGGATTCTGGAGCGATCGCTGCAATTGAGTTGGAACCAGGGAGATGAAAAATTCTTGTGGGTTGAGGGTTGGGAAGTGTCCGGCCTCCAGTTGTTTGAAGGCGGTGAGGGCGAGTTTGCCGCCGGAGAGGAGCGATCGCATGAACTGCATCAGGCCGCTGACGTGGTAGAAGGGCAGGACGCAGCAGGAGTTGACGCGATCGACCTGGAAATGCGATCGAAATGCTTCGACGTGGGCAGAGAGGGTTTCCCAGGTGTGGATGACAAAGCGAATTTGGCCGGAGGTGCCTCCAGTGGGAATCATGATCCAGCCTGATTGATCACTTTCAGGATGAATTGGGTGTACAGGTGTCCGATCGAACACCTGTACACCCAATTCATCCTGAAAATCATGATTCCCCCACCAGATATCCGGCTGCACCAGGTTGAGCACCTGCCGCCATTCGCCCTCTCCCCAGTGGGGATTGCCCAGAAAAATGGGCGATCGCGTCACACAGGCCGCCATAAAACTGGCCAGGAACCTTTCTGGATCGGGTTCCGTCAGAAGGACTATCGGCTGAGTTCCTGAAGTCGAGCGTTGGGTTAACTCCTGCACCCGCTGGTTTGTCAGATCTGCCCACTTCTGACTGTCTCCGCCGATCAGCCAATTCTCATCGCTTCTCTGGTTCAAACAGGTGTGAGGGTGTGCCATAGGAACAGGGGATTGAACTGATCGTGGGCAGCATCGGCAAACCAGGCGCGGGTGCCAAATCCTGGAACCCGGTGGTGCGGCAACAACGCAATCAACCGGGTTTTTATATAGTGTCGGGCGATCGCCGTTTCAAACACCGACGACCATACGACATCCACACCCGGCTTCATACAAAATTCTCTCAAACGCCTGGGTGAACCTGCGATCGCCGCCTTCACCACAAAAATCCCGCGCCATCCCCGCTGATAGCATTGCTCTAACTGGCGAACGTGAGCGACAGACTCATCCAGCGCGATGGGAGTAGAAAAGCGATCGCTCAAATTCAGCATCGCGTCAAACTCCTGAGGCGGCAATGGCTGCTCCACAAATTCCACCTGAGGAAATTGCTGGCAAATGTCCAACCATCGTTCTGCATCTGCAAATGATAGCCCACCATTCGCATCTAATCTCAGCTTTGCATCCTCAGAAATATCATTCATAAGTTCACAGAGCCATTGTAATTCCTGTGAACAATCCATCACACCAATCTTCCACTTAAAAGTACGATCGCCCTTCTCATAATGCGATCGCCATTCCCCCAAAGCCTTCTCACCCGCAGGCAGCAGCACACAACTCGGCAGGATATCGGCATCGGCATTCTTCTCCCCCTGCGTCAGCATCTCCCAGGCAGACTCGAAGCCAAACCGGGAGGTCGGAAGGCGATCGCCAATCGAGAGAATTGTCTTCTGATCAATCTTCCCTGACAGCCTTTGGCAATAGGCGATCGCCTCATTCAGGCTTTCGGTGCCAAACCATTCCAGTGGTGCAATTTCTCCATAGCCAACGTTACCCATCTCGTCACTGATGCGGAGGAGAATTCCAGTGCGATCGTGCCACTCACCATGATGGGTTCTGAGCGGCTGCTTCAAGGGCCGTCGATACGCTCGAAATTCAAGCCGATACACTGGTTTTACCTCCACCTGACGGATTCTGACGGGGTCAAAACATTTTGCGACTGCGGCGATCGTGAATGGGCGTAGCATTCAGCCTGAACGTTTTACCCTATGTTTTAGCTTACCTGCCGAATGCTGCGCCCCTACATGCCACCACCCATCTGCGTTCATCTGCGTTCAGGGTTCAACTCATCCACATTCCCGCCCTTCGTCAGCCAGATGACAGAATCCTGTGGTACAGATGGAGTAAATATAGGCTGCTTCAGCCTTTTGGTTAACAAGAAATTAAGACGATGCGCAGAAGAAAATTTCTCTGGTTTTTCACCTTCCTGACGGCACTGTTTGTCACCGTTACTGCCTGTGGACAAACGACAACAACCGAAGCGGGAAGCAGCTCACCAGCAACGACAGGTGGTGCGAAACAAAAAGTCGGCGTGGTACTGAACCCCGGCGGCGAAAATGACAAATCTTTCAACGAATACACACTCAAGGGAGCCAGAGAAGGGGCAGAAAAGGCCGGAATGGATTTCTCCTACGTCACTTCTACCTCCAACAGTGACTTTGAGAAAAACATCGAAACCCAGATTTCCGAGGGAGCCAATCTGGTGATTACCGTCGGCTTCCTGATGGGTGATGCGACTGCAGCGATGGCGAAGAAGTATCCCGACACCCGCTTTGTCATTATTGACTATGCCTACGAGACAAAAGATGGTGTTGATCCCTATCAGGGAGATCTGAAGAATGTCACCAGTCTCCTGTTTGCCGAAGATCAGGCCGGTTATCTGGCGGGGGTACTGGCGGCCTGTGTCAGTGAGTCGGGCAAAATTGCCACAGTTTCGGGCATGGAAATTCCGCCCGTGGTGCGCTATGTCAAAGGCTTCCAGAATGGTGCAAAATCGGTCAATCCCAATATCCAAACCTTTAACCAGTACATCCCCGACTTCAATGACCCCGCAACAGGAAAATCCGTCGGCCAGAGCTTCATCAGCCAGGGTGCAGACGTGATCTTTGCAGTGGGCGGAAATACCGGAAACGGTGGACTACTGGCGGCCAAGGAAGCAGGCAAGAAGGGCATTGGGGTGGACGTAGACCAGTACTTCACCTACCCCGAAGTCAAGGAAGCTCTGATTTCCAGCGCTCAGAAAAATATGGACATTGCCACATCTGCTGCGGTGGCAGACTTTGCGGCGGGCAATCTGGAACCGGGTGTACGACTGGCAACGATCGCCTCCGGTGGCATCGGTCTGGCTCCTTACCATGACTGGGACAGCAAGATTCCTCAAGAGTGCAAAGACAAAGTGATCACTGCCGCTGACGCCATTAAGGCAAATCCGAAAGCGACAGGAGTGCAGTAGCCGTGCCGCCCGTCCTGGAAGCCGTTGGAATTTCAAAGCGATTTGGTGCGGTGCTGGCTAACGACAGCGTGGACTTTGCCGTAGAACCGGGCGAAATCCACGTTCTGTTAGGCGAAAACGGCGCGGGTAAGTCCACACTGATGAACATCCTGTATGGTCTGGAGCGACCGGACGAGGGCGAGATTCGGGTGGAGGGCAACCCGGTTCACCTCACAGGCCCGGAGGATGCGATTCACCAGGGTATTCTCATGGTGCATCAGCACTTTATGCTGGTGCCCGTGTTCTCGGTGCTGGAGAATATCGTCCTCGGAGTTGAGCAGGTGCGGGGGCGTTCTCGCACTCTGGGTCTGCTGGGCCTCCTCGATCGCACCCGTCCCCAGCGCCGCATCCGTGACCTGGCCGACCAGCTCAGCCTGAATGTGAACCTGAACGACAGGGTGGGCGATCTCCCCGTTGGCGTTCAGCAGAAGGTGGAAATTATTAAAGCACTCTACCGGGGCGCAAAAATTCTGATTCTGGATGAACCCACCGCCGTCCTGACCCCGACTGAAAGCACCGAGTTGTTTGACCTGCTGCACTCCCTCAGTCAGGGGGGCCTCTCTGTGGTGATGATCACCCACAAGCTGAAAGAAGGGCTGGCGATCGCCCATCGTATCTCGGTCATGCGCCAGGGGCACATGGTCGGCACCGTCAAGCCTGCGGAAGCAAATGAGGCACTGCTGGCAGAAATGATGGTGGGACGCAACGTCATCTTGCAGGTGAAAAAACCGCCGCTCCAGGTGGGTGAACCAGTGCTGCAAGTCTCTGAATTGAAAGTGCTGGACGACCGTCAGCACATCGCCGTGAATGGCGTCGATCTGACCGTGAGAGCCGGAGAAATTCTCGGCATTGCAGGGGTGCAGGGGAATGGACAGACGGAACTGGCGGAGGCGATCGCCGGACTCCGCCCTGTTGCCGCTGGCCACATCAAGCTTCTGGGAAAAGATTGCACCACAGCGACTCCCCGCGAACGAGTCGAACTGGGACTCGGCCATGTTCCCGAAGACCGGGGCAAAAATGGGATTGTGAAATCCTACTCGATCGCCGACAACACCATTCTCAACACCTACTACAAACCGCCCTTTGCCAAAAACGGCGTGATCCGAGAAGGAGCCATTACCCGACAGGCCACTCATCTGATCAAAGATTTCGACATCCGTCCTGCCAATCCCAACTACGCCGCAGGCTCCCTTTCGGGCGGCAATCAGCAGAAGGTGATTATGGCGCGGGAACTGTCCCACGGCGCACGTCTGCTGATCGCCTCCCAACCCACGCGCGGTGTGGATATTGGCGCAATCGAACTGATCCACCATCGGATCGTGGAAGCCCGCAGTCAGGGCATGGGCGTGCTGCTGATTTCCTCAGAACTGGACGAGATCCTGGCGCTCTCCGACCGGGTGGCGGTGATGTTCCAGGGCAGGGTACTGGAGGTGATGGCGATCGAGCAGGCCAGCCGGGAGCGGTTGGGGCGGTTGATGGCGGGAGTAACGGAGTGAGGGTCAGGTTCCCTTACTGAGGGGCCGTTGCCGGGTCACATGTTCCCCCCAGGGCATTGACAATCGTGCAGGTATTCACCACCAGCATCTTCTGATACGTGGGTGCAGCACTGCTGGCATCTCCTGGACCTTCGACAAACAACGGCTGCTCAGCCAATTTAACACTGGCATTTCTGGCCAGCGTTTCAATTAACTGGGGGTTCGTTGTCTTTTCTCCAAAAATTGCTGGAACATTGGAAGACTTCACCAGATCCACTAATTCGGCCAAGCGGGCGGGAGACGGCTGCTCATCGGTGCTCAATCCCTCAATCGTGCCGCCCACCTTAAACCCAAACGCATCGGCAAAGTACTGGAAGGAGTTGTGGGGAGTGACAAGCTTGCGGGCGTTGGGTGGAACGGTCTCGACCTGGGTCTTCGTCCAGGTGTAGATGCCGTTGAGCTGGGTGGCGATCGCCTGCTCCTTCTGCTCGTACTGGGCTGCATTGGCAGGAATCAGGGTCTGAAGTTGCTGGCTGATCACATCAGCCATTGCCGCGCCATGCTTGGGGTTGTGCCAGACGTGAGGATCAGGAACCTGGCCCTCAGCAGAGGTTTCAGCATGGGCTTCCTCTTCACTATGGGCATGGCCGTGGTCTTCCTCTTTGGCTTTGTCATGCCCGTGATCGTGATCATGGTCATGGTCATGGGCGTCTCCCACCAGAGGTTTTGGCACTGCCACCTCCAGCACTGCAATTTTCGGCGCTGGTGTATTGGTCGCCTGGATCATCTGGATCAGATCCGGCTCGTAATCATATCCGGTGTACAGTATCAGGTCTGCATCCTCCAGGGCACGCCGATCCTCCGGTCTTGGAGCGTAGGCATGGGGGTCAACCCCTGGCTTGATCAGGCAGGTAAGGTCGATGGTGTTCTGGGCGATTTGTGAAGCAAGATCACACAGGACGCTGGAGGTAGCCACCACCTGGGGAAGCTCTGCGGCGGGAGAGGGTGTGGACGCGGGTGAACTTTGTGTTGCAGGACTGGCTATCGAAGCTGACTCCTGCCCTGTCTGCGTTGGGCTGCACGCCCCCAGTCCCGCTGCCAGCAAGAGTGCGATCGCCGTCCGACTATGGGTTGCTCTGCAAAAAAGGGGATGCATTTGGGGTTCTCTCTGCTATGATGGCCGTGATTATGAGAACGGTTATCATTTACCGACACAAACGACATGCTAGAGGTTCGCCATTTATCTGTCAATTACCGGGGAGTTGAGGCGCTAGAAGATATCTGCGTCGCACTGGGCATTGGAGAACTGGTGGGCCTGATTGGACCCAATGGTGCCGGGAAAAGCACGTTCATCAAGGCACTGCTGGGGTTGGTACCGCTGCGGGCAGGTAAGGTGCTGTTTCAGGGTGTGCCAATTCGACGACAGCGTCGCCGGATCGCCTATGTGCCCCAGCGATCGCAGATTGACTGGGACTATCCCATCACCGCCTGGAACGTCGTCATGATGGCGAGAACAACCGCGACAGGATGGTTCCGCGCCCCCAATCAAGAATCAGAACGGCTGGCTCTGGACGCATTGGAGCGGGTGGGCATGGCTGACCTGCGCGATCGACAGATTGGTGAACTTTCTGGAGGGCAGCAGCAGCGGGTGTTTCTGGCACGGGCGATCGCCCAGCAGGCCGACCTGTTCTTCTTCGATGAACCCTTCACGGGCATCGACAAAAAGACCGAAGCGCTAATGCTCAACCTGTTTGCCGAACTGCGCACCGAGGGGAAAACCCTCCTCGTATGCAGCCACGAGTGGGGGCAGTCGCTGAATCGGTACGATCGCCTGCTGCTGCTGAACCGTAAACTCATTGCGGATGACGCGCCCCAAAAGGTGATGACGCTGGACAACATTCAGCGGGCTTATGGGGTGAGTGTGAATTTTAGCCTGGATGGTCAAGGCGAGATTCCATTTGCCTGCTAGTGGGTCATTTGCTTTGCTCATAGCTATACCTCTGTGGGGTGGGCGTCTCGCCCGCCCAGACGGGCAAGATGCCCGTCCCACAAAATGAATGACAATGCTCATGCCAAATGACCCACTAGGGCGTGCTACTTGCTTCCCTGATGACTTCCAGAACTGCCTTCGGTTGAGACAACATGGGAAAGTGACCGGAGTCTACAGCAACGGTTATCGCACCCATTCGTTGAGCCAGTTCACGCTGTAAATCAGGCGGTACAGCTCTGTCATTGGTGGCCACAACGTACCGGGTTGGTTTGTTCCTCCAGGCTGGCAGTCCACTGGCTTTGGCGACTGGTAATGACGCTGATGGTGTGATTTGAGTGGCGTGGATGAGTGCCTGTCTTTCCGGTGAAACATCGTTCGCCAGAATTTCGGCAACGCCTTCCCTCGAAATCCATACGAAACCGTTCTGTTCTTGAAAATGGGGTGACGGAGCACCGTATTTACTCATCAGATCCATCATGGTTTCGTTCCTATCGGGAGCCAGGGCAGCCAGATAGATCAGACCCGCTACTCGTTCATCGTTGCCCACTTCGGTAATCACAAAACCGCCCCAGGAGTGGCCCACCAGAATACACTCCCCTTCGATGCGATCCAATGCTCGTTTTGTCGCTGCAATATCGTCAGCCAGGGAGGTCAGCGGATTTTGCACTGCAAGCACGTTGTAGCCCTCGGCCACCAGCGGCGGAATAATCTCGCTGTAGCAGGAGCCATCTGCCCAGAATCCATGAACCAATAGGATGTTTTTGATTCTGTTCATCGCACTCTTATGGATATTGCACAGTACTTATCCGCCAATATTATCGTTTGAAGCTCACCGCAGAGACGCAGAGGGCGCAAAGATTGAACTCTGCGTCCTCTGCGCCTCTGCGGTGCCCTAAATCCTTATTTCTATCGCACCAGCACCGACATGAATTTCCCGGCGGCAAAGGGTACGGGAATCATCGGGCTGAAAGTGATAGGGGCGATCGCCCTTGATATACTCGAAGCCATCGCACATTCATTGCAGCTCCGGCTATGACTCAGCTACTAGACAAACCAACTGAGCAGCAATTCATCCAGACTGGGGTGAGTTGGGAGAGTTTCAAGGCCATCCAGCGAGGCTTTGCTGATTCGCCGGGAGTGCGGCTGTTTTATTACGAGGGAGAACTGGAGATCTTGTCTACCTCGCCAGAACACGAGATTGTAAAGGGCAATATTGGTTATCTGATTGAAGATTATCTGCTGAGTCAGGGAGTCGATTTTGTTGCGACTGGCTTGTTTTCTCAGGAGAAGGAGGCGATCGCTTCAGCTCAGGCAGATGAGTCTTACTGTTTTGGTGAGCGGAAGGCAATTCCTGATCTGGCGATCGAAGTGGTGATTACCAGTGGTGGCCCCAGCAAACTCAAGCGGTACAGAGCGTTGGGAGTTCAAGATCTCTGGTTCTGGGAGGATGGGGCGATCGGCGTTTATCCACTGACTGCGACTGGTTACCAGAAGGTGAATGAGAGCCAGTTTGTCAGGGGAATTGACCTTGAGCGGTTGGCGCGATGTGTGGCGATCGAGTCTCGAACTCAAGCCGTTAAAACTTTCAGGCAAAGTGAGTGAAACAGCCCTCACTCAAGCGGGCACTCTGGAGCGCAGTAGTTGAACGAAAGTATCGCTGACGGTGTGGTCTTTTGTATCGGCGGCGTATTGAATTAGCCTTTCCCGGAGTTCCTGAGCGGCATCCAAGGGGAGCAGATTTGTCAAGGATGTCTTTGATATAAGGTTGTGCTGCGATATAAGGTTGTGCTGCATCTCCCAGGTTCGTTAATGCTTCAGACACTCCGACACGAACATTGGGGGCTTGCCATAAAATAAAATCCCAATAAAATCCCAGGTTTCGGGGTGGGGGGGGTGGGCGCCGCCCGGCCGAACACGGGGTGTTTTTATAAACACCAAA
>JBIKWV010000125.1:0-8628 GCA_044356135.1 Elainellaceae cyanobacterium | reverse complement strand
GTGACACCCCCGCGCCCCGCGCGGCACTCTCACAAAAATCTATACCTTATCCAAGCGCGAAGCGCCATAATTGATATGGGTGGAAAACCGGGACTGCCAACCCATGATCCCCGGTCAACCCTTCTGCTTCAGAACCAGCAAGGTGATATCGTCACATACCTTGTGTTCGCCAATATGCTGCCGCACATCATCGATTACCCGCTGCCGAATCTGCTGCGCCGGGTGATGCCAGTTCTCGCTCACCACCTGACACAGGCGATCTAAGCCGTACAGCTTCTTGTCATGGTTGGTTGCCTCCGTGATGCCATCGGTGTACAGTACAACGCCGTCCCCCGGATCTAGCGGCACCTCAGCCTGCGCAATAAAATCGGCAATATCGGAGACCACACCCAGCGGAAAGCCCAGATCCATCGTATCGATGCGCTCTACACTTCCATCCTGTCGGACCACCAGCATTTCCTCGTGCTGTCCACTGAGGCGAACCGAACCGGGTTGGTAATCGAGCAGTGTCAGCGTCAAATTTTTGTTGCAGTTCATCCGCTGGATGTTTTCATAAAGCACACGGTTTAGCGTGCCCCAAAATTTGACGTAATTGTTCTCGTTATTGATTAATAGCGTTCGCACCGCCGTCTGCACCATCAGCATCAATACACCGCTTTCCAGTCCATGTCCGGTGACATCCCCAATGCCAATTTTGATCTGTCCGTCATGGTTCAGCACATCGTAGTAATCGCCCCCCACCTCATCGGCAGGCTCCATAAATCCCGCGATATCCAATCCCGCAATATACTCCAGCTCTTTGTCGCGTGGCAGGATCATCTGCTGAAGCTGGCGAGTCACCTCTAGCTCAGCACCCATGCGCAGGTTTTCGGATTTTAGCCGCTCGTTCAGCGCTGAAATTTTTTCGTTGGCCTGAACTAATTGGATGGTGCGTTCCTCCACCTTCTGCTCCAGATTCTGATAGAGCACCGCATTCTCCAGGGAAATGCCCGCCTGGGCACACACCAGTTCCAGTAACCTCAGACGACTGGGGGTAAAAATGCCGCTGGCAAGGCTGTTGTCCAGGTAAACAATTGCCAGCAGTCGCCCCTGGTGCAGGATGGGCAGGCAGAGAACCGATCGCATCCCCCGGCTGACAAAATCGAGATCCTGACCAAACAGCTCATCGGTAGTCACATCCTGAACCACCACACTCTGTTGAGTTCGCAGAACGTAGTTGACGATCGCCTGCGACACATGGGCACAGTCTGCCAGCGGCACACCAGGATGGTTGCAAACTTTTTGGCCCCTGGCATCAATGCTGTCTTCAATCACCAGCATCCCGTCCCGCTCCTGAATCAGCAGACCGCGTTCGCCCCCGGAGTTCTCCAGCACCAGCTTCAGAAATTGATGCCGCAGATTCTCCAGTTTAATCTCGCTGGATACGGCACTGAGCGCTGCCACCAGGGTTTCGGTGTCGAGGCTGTCGGCGGTGTTGGAGGTCGATGCTTCCAGAGAGGTGGTTCCAGTCAAGACATTCGTGCGGCTCTGCCACTGGGCAAACAACTCACTGTAGGTCTGGTCAAGCAACTGGACTTTGGCCGTTGCGCCCCACCGTTTGTAAGCCGCCCGCGCCTGGAGCAGATAGCCAATCGCAGCCGCTTCATGATGGGTTTGCAGCAGAAATTGGGCAGCTCGTTCACAGGCGATCGCCTCATTCTGGACATAGCCAGCGGTCTGAGCAGCGGCGATCGCCCCCTGGTACAGTAACAGCGCCTGACCAGCATTTCCCTGGAGGCGAGCGATTTCAGCGTCGATCAGCCGCCGCTTGTGCTCGAAGTTCGAGGGGCTATGTTTGGCCCAGAGCTGCATGAGCTTCTGGTTCTTGAGCAGCGTTTTGATTTGAGGCTGACGCCGGGTGGGTGGTTTGGCGATCGCTACATCAGCCAGCACCAGCGAATGGTAGAAATTCACCTCCGCCTGGGCCAGTTCACCCATCACCGCCTCTTCGATCGGGAGCAACTGCTGGATGAGTGGGAGCGCCTGACTGGAGCGGCGAAACAGCACCATCAATTCGATCTTGTACAGCCAGTAGAAAGCCAGCAGGTTGAGCTGACCGCGATCGCGCAACGTCTGCACCACCCGGTCTTCGGCGTATTCCGGTAGCTCGATGTGGTCAAACACGAGTGGATCAGTGTTTTCGCCCCGCAGGCTGCGCACATAGTTGGTAAAGCAGTGCAGGTTATAAAAAATCGCCAGTTGTTCGTTCATCCGGCGCAGGCTACCCGCATAGTCCTGAAGCTCAGCGGCAACCCGGTCGAGGGGCGTGCCAATCGTCAGGTGAGTATGAAAGTAAGATAGGAGGCTGTAGGAGCCAAAGATAAAGTCCCCGTACTCTTCCCCCCTGTGGTAGCCCTCCAGAGCAATCTCCAGATTTTCCTGGGCGGGACGTTTCCAGTGGTTACAGAACCAGGTGAACATGAAGCGCAGTTTGGCGTCCAGTTGGACATTGGCATAGCGCTGGTTCAGATTGAGCGCCAGTTGGCCAAACTGATACGCTGAATCATAGTCCTTGAGGGCACCACCCAACACCTGGGTGAATGGTAAGAAAATCTGAGCGGTGATATTACATTTACCGTATTTGAGACAGAGGCGAGTCAGATAGCACACCATCCAGACAAACTGCATGGGATTACTGACAAACGCCGCTGGAAACATTTCTGCCATCAGAAACAGGGTGGTGCGTTTGATTTCGTCCGTCATCTCCGGCAGATCGATCAACCGCCCGATCGTCTGGTTGCGCAGGCGGAATTTCACCCGTCCCACCTCCATCAGTAAGCGGGTCTGAATGGCGCGATCGCCCTGGGGAATCTTCACACCGAGATGCTTCTCCAGCGCTTCGCTGCCCACCGCCACCGCCTCCTTCAGGCGACCCTGGTTGATATACACTGTTACCTTAAGGGAGGCCAGTTTTGCCCGCTCCAGCGGCTGTTGCAGACGGTTCAACAGCATGGCGTAGACGGACTCGAAGCGATCATAGTTACCCGTTAAATACTCACATTCCAGTCGGGAGAACTGGATTGATCGGGTCAGCTCGTAGTCCTGTTGCCAGCCCTCCTGCCCCAAACTGGCGATCGCCGCCAGAAAGTAGCTCAGCGCCTCCTCATAGGCCGCTGCATTGCGCGCCCGATTGCCCGCGTCTCGATTGAGCTTTGCCAGCCGATACCGTTCTTCATCCGTCAGGTTAAACTGCACCCGGTTCAGGTGGCCGACCACTTCAAACAGATGATCCGCCAGGCAGTTGTTCTGCTCATAGTAAGTCAACAGACTGCGGCCAAAAAGCGCGTGCAAATCGTCCCGCTCCTGCTCACCCAGAAGGTCGTAGGCCGCCTCCCGGATGCGATCGTGGCTGAAGCGGAGGGTGTCATTCTCGTTGTAGAGGAACCCATTCATCAGCGCAGGCTCCAGCAGTTGAAGGGACTCCTGACGAGAATGACCGCTCAGTAAATCCAGAATCGGCAGGGTGAAGGAGGTGCCGAGGCAGGTGAATTGCTTGAGCAACGCCAGCGTCGGAGGCGACAACTGCTCCAACTCCGTGCTCATGGCCTCCACCACGTTCTGGGTGGCCTGGTGGATTCGCACCTGCTCCAGATCCCAGCTCCAGCCCTTCGCTTCGAAGGAGAGGATGCCTGCGCTCCAGAGCGATCGCAGAAAAGCATTGACAAAGAATGGAATTCCCTTCGTTTTCTGCTGCACAATCTCCGCTAGCGGACGTACTGTGTCCATATCAGCAGACAACAGATCGAACAACAGTTCTTCAAGCGATTCCAGCCCAATCGGAGCGAGGGTGATGGTTTCAACCGGAATTCCCTGCAAAGAAATCGCATTCATCATCCGATGCAGCGGGTGGAGTGAATCCACCTCGTTATCTCGAAATGATCCCACCAGCAATAAATATTCTGTATCCGTATCATCCAACAGGGTTTGAATTAATTGCAGGCTGGCATCATCTGCCCACTGCAAATCATCCAGGAACAGCACCAGCGGATGCTCGGCCAGGGAGCAGGCTTGCAGAAAGGAAAGGAAGGTCAGTTTGAGGCGGTTTTGCTGCTCCAGGGGAGACAATTCAGGAACGGGGGGCTGGGCACCGATCAGCAGCTCTAGTTCGGGCAAAATTTGCACCAGAACCTGACCCGTTCTGCCCACGGCAGTTTGTAATCGGTTGCGCCAGAAACCAATCTGCTCGTCGCCTTCGGTTAACAGACTGCGCAGAAGTTTACTGAGCACGGGGGCGATCGCCGAATAGGGAATTGAGCGGTTCATCCCATCTGATTTACCACTGACAAAGTTCCCGTGCTGGCTGCTGACCGGGCGCTGCAATTCCTGCACCAGGGAGGACTTTCCCACACCAGACGGCCCCGCAATCCACACCACCTGAGGACGACCGCTGCGCACACAGTGGTCAAAGGCTTGCAACAACTGGTTGAGTTCGGTACTTCTGCCGTACAGCTTTTGAGACGGCTGGAAGAATGCCGCCTGATCCTGCTGGGCCAGCTCAAAGGGGGCGATCGTTCCCGTCGCATCCAACTGTCGCAGGCATTGTTCCAGGTCACGCTTTAGCCCCAGAGGACTCTGGTAGCGATCCTCTGCCGCTTTTTCCAATAGCTTTAGCACCAGCCGCGACACCCCCTCCGGTACCTCCGGGGTCACCTCGTGCGGCGGAATCGGTTGTCGGGACAGGTGAGCCGCCACCAGTTCTAACCGACGCATACTGCGAAACGGCACGTCTCCCGTCAGCAGTTGATAAAGAACGATGCCCAGGGAGTAGTAGTCGCTGCGATAGTCCACCAGGCGATTGCTACGGCCCGTCTGTTCGGGAGAAATGTAGGGGAGATCGCCCTCCAGAACAGTGCTGCGCTGAATTTCGGAGCCATCCTGACGCAGCCGCTGAGCCAGTTCAAACCCGGTGAGTTGGACGGTCGCAGCGGAGCGATCCCAGATCAGTGTGTGGGGATTAATATTCTTATGCACCAGACGGTGGTGCAGCAGCGCAGACAGGGCATCGGTGGCCTGCAGGGCAAACTGTAATGTCTCACGCAACAGAAGCGGCCTTTCTTGCAGATAAATGGAGAGCGATCGCCCTCTGAATTCCGCCAGCACCAGCGCCATCTTTCCCTGGTCGGGCATCTTATCCAGGACTTTGACAATGTGGGGCGAATCAACCCCCTGGAGTAGATCGAATTCGTGAGTCAGACGAGCCACCGCACTGGCGTCAGCTCCGGCAGGAGGAAGCTTCAGGCGGCAAGTCTGACCATCAGACGTTCGAGTTGCCTGCCACCAGCGAAACGTTGAACCTCCCGCTACTTCGGTGATCTCGTCAAATCCTGCGAACTCGATCATGGTTTTTTCTTGTCAATCCGAAACGATTTCCAGAACGGCGCGCAGGGCCGCTATTAACGCTCCCTGAATCCAACCATTATCGGTTGAACAGTGTTCCCCGGCAAAATAAACCCGACCGTTGGGAGCGATCGCCCCCTCATAGTACTGGGGGATCTGCTGCGGACGGAACAGCGAGAACCCTCCGGCAGACCAGCGATTGCTGGCCCAGTCCATCGCCTGCGAGTCGATGTAGAAGTCCCGGATCTCCGGGTGAAATCGCTCAATTCGCTCTAAGACAACCGCTTCTCTCACTGAAAAGGGCAAACTTGCCAGCCGCACCGCGTCCTGCCCCCAGTTGTAGACCAGCAGCGCCCCCGGCTGCTCCCAGTTCTGGTTCTCCGTCGGCTCCACGGGCACTGGAAGCGCGACCTTACTGAAGAAGCTTCCCCGTCCCTGGCGGTGGTTGGGCGCGGGGCCTGCTACCTGGGCGCTGTCCTGGGGATAGTATACCTGCCGCTGGAGCTGATCTGACACAGAGGCTCCCGCCAGGATTCCGTAATGGGGCTGCTCCCAGAAGCGCTGCTGACAGTTCAACAGCATCTTAAACGGGGAGACATAGTGGATGTTGTTAATCGCGTCATATTTGGCCTGGGTGAATCCCTTCAGGGTAATTTGCCGCAGCACGGAGAAAGGCAGCGTACACAGCACATAGTCGCAAACCTTCTCAGTTATAAACCCTCCCTGATTCATGCGGAGTGCCACCCGCTGGTCTGGCAGCAGCGAAATGCCCGTCACCTCAGTGCGATACTGAATCGGAATCTGGCATTGCAACACCCGATCCCGCAGTTCTTCGGACAGACGAGACATGCCGCCATCCAGCGTCGTCAGATAGTCACCTGTATTGACAATTTCTTCTCGCAGGAACACGGTGAAGGACAGATCCCAGAACGGCTCCAGGCAGGTATATGCGGCGATCGCCTGCTGGGTTTCCAGACTGGCGCGACGGCTGAGAAACTCCCCCAGCGACAGGGAATCGTAATAGCGCAATAAATCGGTACTGGTCTTACCCATAAACAGATCCGACTGCTCTGCTTCCGTCAGACTATCCAGCGCCTGGTCGAGCAACATGCCAAAGATCTGGCCTCCCGATTTGGCGTTTTCCTGGAAAAACGGCGGAAGCTGGAACTGCGACAGAATTTTGGCGGGGCCGTTTTTGTTGCGGGCGATCGCCCCCCGGATATCCAGAAAGTTATTGTCCGTTGAGTTGAGAAACGGAATCGTCTTCAGCCCCAGCAACCTGATGTAGTGGTGCGTATAGTCATGGGCCGCCGCCACCCGCATCGCGCCCAATTCTCCATAGGCACCATTGTCAAATCGGTGGGTGTAGATGCGACCGCCAACGCGATCGCTCGCCTCTAGAATTTCGTCCACTTCATGCCCATGCTGCGCCAGCTCATAGGCTGCGGCTAATCCTGCAATCCCGGCTCCTAAGATTGTGATTTTTTTGTGTCCAGTATTGTGTTTTTGGATTGCTGTTAATTGATCTTGAATGCTGATGTGAGGGTAGGTGGGAATGGTGGATTGATTCATAAATAATGGGTAATCGGTGATGGGTAATCGGTGATGGGTAATTTTCGTCTCGTTTCCAGGCTCCGCCTGGAACGAGTGTTGTCATCACCCCCGCTGTCGTATCGTTTCCAGGCTTGCTCGATCGCATTTCTCCGAGAGGCACACCCTGTCATCACCCCCGCTGTAATAGAATTGCCGTTGTATGAATCCCCAGACCGAGGCCCAGCAGCACCAGATAGTCGGTTTCGATCTGGTCGTAGAAGTAGGAGAGGGTAACCGGGATCGAGGCCAGGGTCATATTGCCGAAGCGTTCGATGGTATTCAGGTAGTGGTTATCTGGGAGGCCCAGGATTTGTTTCCAGGCGTTGATCAAAACGGTGGAGGCTTGATGGGCGATCAGGGTGTACTGATCGGAGGGGACGCTGTAGGTTTCCAGCAGGCATTTGACCAGTGCCGGAGGTTGATTCACGCCCCACTGTTTGAATACATTGTCGGAACTGGAACTCATAAAAAAGAGCGATCGCGTGAATGCCTCCGGTCCCCTACCATCCGTGAAGGGGCGGCTCAGATCGGGCGGGATCGGGCGCGGTTTGACCCCCATTGTGCCGAAGAGGTCGCTGCGGGTGAGGGTTTGTGTTCCCACAATGCGAAACTGTTTGGGGTCGGTGGCTGGCCCCACAACTGCGGCTCCGGCCCCGTCCCCAATGCTGATGGAGACTTCATCGTGGTAGGAGACGTGGCGCGTCCAGTTGCAGGCCGTACCCACGATCGCATGGCTGATCAGTCCGGTGGCGATCGCCTGTTGCGCCCAGACCAATCCCGAAATGAAATTGGTAAATTCATCCTGAATCGGCACACAGAATCCACTGGTGTCAATGCCCAGGCCGTGATGCGTCTGGTAGAGCGCATTCGGGGTCGTGTCTTCAGAAACGGAGGCGTAACCGACAATTGCCCCAATTTGACGGATATCCACACCGGAGTGATCCAGCGCTGCTTTGGCGGCATCGGTGAGAATATCCGCCAGATCTTCACCGGGGGCTAAGACTCGGCGTTCTTTGTAGCCTTTGAATAAATCCTCGTGATCAACGTGGTGATGTCTCAACCAGTCAAAGATGGGGTCGTCGTTGGTGCGAACCGTGGGGGGGACTGCGTAACCTGTGCCTAAGAGGGCGATCGCCGATGCATTCATTTCTTTCCCTGGGCTGAATACGGTATGATTTCAGGCGGAAATGGGTAGGGCGGCGCTTCGTTGATGTCAATGTTGCAGACAATCACCTGGGGGCATTTGTCCCGTTCGGCGGTTTGAATACACGCGGGCAGAAGTTGCTGCAACTGGCCGGGTTCTGTCACCCGGTACGCCTTTGCTCCGAGACTCTGGGCGTACAGCACCAGATCGGGATTGCCCAGTTCATAGAAATCAAACCACGACGTGCCCGGAGGGGGTGTTGGGTGAGCGTGCCCCATACCCTGGCTGACCATGCGCAGGTTGTTGTCGTTGAAGATGATCCAGACGCAGCCAATCCCGTGCTGAACAGCGGTGGAGATCTCCTTGCCGTTCATAAAAAAGCCGCCGTCCCCGGTGATGGCGATCGCAGGTTTTTCTCGTTGGGCAATCTTGCCGCCAATCACCGCCGCGCAGCCCCAGCCCATAGAGCCGTGCCCCGTGTTGTACCAGATCTGGCTGGGAGGATCGATCACTAA
>JBIKWV010000124.1:0-8638 GCA_044356135.1 Elainellaceae cyanobacterium | reverse complement strand
TCCCGCAGCGCCTTACAATGTGCTGCCTTACCGGTTTGTATTGCTGCTGGTGGCAGGGGCAGCGTGGCTGGGCTGGGTGTATGTGCGATCGCCCCGCATCATTCAGGAGATCGAGCAGGACCTGGAAGCCGTCAGCAGTGAATTTTCACCCACACCGCATACCAAATAACCCTTGTCATCATGATTGCCATCCAAGCGCCGTCAACGTCGGTCATCCCCACCCAATCCCAGTTTGATGAAGTCCGCCAACTGATCAATAACGGAACGATTGAGTTCATTCGGTTTGAATGGGCAGATGTGCATGGAATTTCCCGTTCAAAAACTGTTCCAGCCCGTCACTTTGAACGATTTGCCACGCGGGGACTGAATGTGCCGCTGCCCACCTTTGGATTGGATGTGCAGGGTTTGACGGCCCCCAACACGGGATATCTGGAGGAAATTGGGTTTGCCGATTCGCTACTGTTCCCCGATCTCGGCACATTTCGGGTATTGCCCTGGGTGGATAAAACGGCGCGGGTGCTGGGCGATCCCTATGTCCTGGCGGATGGTCGTCCGGCGAAGGCGGCTCCCCGCTGGGTGGTGAAACCGCTATTAGAGGAACTGGATCACCTGGGCTATCGGCTGCTCAGCGGGTTTGAGTACGAGTTTTATCTGGTGGATGCAGAAACCAGGGAGCCGCCTTACTCCGAAATCCGGCTGTTTGCAACGTTGCCTGTCAACGAACAGCCTGTGATCTACAAAATTCTGCGATCGATGGCGGCAGTGGGCGTCGATATTATCACTGCTGATCTGGAATACGCGCCGGGTCAAGTTGAGATCAACTTTGCTCCCGCCTGGGGCTTGGAGGCAGCGGATCAGGCGTTTACTTTCAAAAATGGTGTGAAGGAAATTGCTCAGCAGTTTGGGCGGATCGCTACCTTCATGACCAAGCCAGATATCGTCAATGCCGCCAGCGGATGCCACTTTAATCAGTCCCTATGGGAGGGCGAACGCAACGCCTTTCTGGATCTCGATAAGGAACACGGACTGTCTGATGTCGCCCTGCACTACCTGGCAGGACAGATCACTCATGCCCCGGCGCTGACCGCTCTGCTGGCTCCTACTATCAACTGCTGGAAGCGCTACAAACCTGATTCCTTCGCCCCCGCCAATGTCACCTGGGGGTTTGACAATCGGACTGCGGCACTGCGGATGAAAGCCTTTAAGGACGATCGCACCTACCTGGAAAATCGCCTGGGTTCCGGTTCCACCAATCCCTATCTGGTCATGGCCGCCGTTCTTGCAGCGGGCATTGATGGCATTAAGCGCAAACTGGAACCACCTGCCCCGGTCTGGGGGATTGCCGATCGGCTGGAGACCAATCCCCGCTTGCCCCTGCGACTCGAAGATGCGCTGGATGCGCTGGAGCAGGATGCTGTCATCCGGGAGGCACTGGGTGAGGAGTTTATCAAACTGTTTATCGCCATCAAGCGCCATGAAATCGCAAAGGCAAAAGAGGCGATCGCCAACTATGACAGCCCTGAATTTCTTGATCAGGTACACGACTGGGAGCGGCGAGAATTCTTTGAGTTTCTGTAAATGGAGTGGAGGAGCGTATGACATCAGCAGCCCCGTTAGAAAAAACGGCGCATGTGATCCGGGATGACCAGGAGGCGATCGCCATTGCCCATGCCTTAGCCGCAGAATTTGCGAAAGCGGCTTCCGAACGCGATCAGCAGCGCCAGCTTCCGGCAGAGGAACTCGATCAATTTTCTGCCAGTGGACTGTGGGGTATCACGGTTCCCAAAGAATACGGCGGCGCATTTGTCTCGTTTGCAACACTGGCAGAAGTCATCACCATCATTTCCGAAGCAGACTCCAGCATCGGGCAAATTCCCCAGAGCCATTTCTATTCTGTAGAAGCCTTGCGGTTGGTCGCCAGTGAGGAACAGAAGCGATTTTTCTTTGATCTGGTGCTGCAAGGCAAACGGTTTGGCAATGCGGCAACCGAGTTGGGCAAGTCTTCGGTGGAGATTCAAACCCGGTGCGATCGCACCGGCTCTGGCTATGTGGTCAATGGCAAAAAGTTCTATTCCACCGGGGCACTTCTGGCAGACTGGATTCCCGTGGTGGCAAAGAACGAGGCAGATCAGAAGGTGATGGTTTTTATTGAGCGAAATACGCCAGGGTTAACAATTATCGATGACTGGTCGAGTATGGGGCAGCGCACCACCGCCAGCGGTACCACCCTGCTCGAAAACGTCTACGTCCCTGCCGAATTTGTTATCCCCAACTACCTTGCCTTTGAGCGAGTTACGCCGATTGGCCCGATCGCCCAGATCATTCAAGCTGCCGTTGATGCCGGGATCGCCAGAGCTGCCCTCAAAGACACAATTTACTTCGTCCGCAATCACACCCGCGCCTGGAGCGACAGCGGCGTTGAACACGCCTGGGAAGATCCATTGCTCGTCTCCAAATTTGGCAGCTTGCAAATTCAGGTTCATGCCGCAGAGGCACTGCTGCGACGGGCAGGGGAGTTCATCGATCGCACCGTCGAAAACCCCAGCGAACTCACCGTTGCGGAAGCCTCGATCGCTGTTGCCGAAGCCAAAGCCCTGACAACAGAAGCCGCCCTTCTCACGACCAACACTTTCTTTGAATTAGCGGGCACTAAATCTACCCTGGAGCAGTTTAACTACAGCCGTCACTGGCGCAATGCCCGCACGCATACGCTGCATGATCCCGTCCGTTGGAAATACTATGCTGTAGGCAACTATTATCTAAACAATGTTCTACCACCCCGAAATCCATATATTTAAGCTCCGCATACATGGGAATTGATTTTTCTGATATTCAAGCTCTAATCCACGATCGCTCTATTCAATTCATTCGCTTTGAGCAATCCGATACACATGGGCTTTCCCGTTCTAAAACGGTTCCTGTTCGCCATGCTGAATCCTATCTTCAACAGGGGATCAACTTTCCGCTGCCGCCGCTGGGTCAGGATGTGCAGGGGTTCCCAGCCTCTAACACGGGCTATATTGAGGAATTGGGATTTCCTGACGTGCGGCTCCAGCCTGACCTGAACACCTTTCAGATTTTGCCCTGGTCATACCGGACGGCTCGTGTTTTGTGCGAACCCTATTTTCTCGATGGTCGTCCGGTGATGGGCGCGTCCCGTCAGTTAGCGCGATCGCTCCTGAATCAGCTGGAGCAAATGGGCTATCGGCTCCTGAGTGGGTTCGAGTACGAGTTTTGTCTGGTTGATCGTGCCACCCATCAACCGATAACGCAGGGGATTCAAAACTTTGCGCCGCTGGGTCTAAAATTTGATGAGGAGCTGGTTTATCGAATTGTTCAGAATCTAGTTGAAGTTGGAATTGATATCACAACGATTAACTCTGAACATGGTCCCGGACAAATTGAAATTAACTACTCGCCCGCCTGGGGAATTGACGCAGCGGATCAGGCGTTTACGTTCAAGAATGGCGTCAAGGAGATGCTGGGACGTTCTTCTAGCCTTGCATCTTTTATGACCCGTCCCGCCATTGACCACTGCACCAACGGCTGCCATTACAATCAATCCCTCTGGGATGGAAACCGCAGTGTCTTTTTCAATCCCGACAGCCCGGACGGAATTTCCTCCGTCTGTCGCAACTTCCTGGCGGGACAGTTGACCCACGCCCCGGCGCTCTGTGCGCTTGCTGCCCCTACGATTAACTGCTATAAACGCTTTCATTCCTCTTCGGTAACCCCTTCTCGCATCACCTGGGGCATCAACACCCGAACAGCGGCGTTGCGAGTCAAGGCATTCCCCGATCAACGGTTGCACATTGAGAATCGACTGGCGGGCGGTGCAGCTAACCCTTACCTGCTGATGGCGGGCTGCGTTGCTGCTGGAATTGACGGCATTCAGCGAAAGCTGACGCTACCGGACGTTACCCCCCAGTTCAATCACGCTCCACAGGTACCCCTGCGTTTAGAAAATGCGCTGGATGCGCTGGAGCAGGACGTAATTCTGCGAGAAATGCTGGGGACAGAGTTCATCCAGCTTTTTGTGGCACTCAAGCGCCATGAAATTGCAAAAGCAAGGGGGGCGATCGGTTCTGCCGATACCGCAAGGGTCGCCAACTATGATGACCCTGAGTTCTTGAACAATGTGGATGAGTGGGAACAGCAGGAATTTTTTGAGGTGTTGTAGTGATTGATGGCGGCGATCGCTCTCTATTAAGGCGACTACTGAAGCACATCCAGCTTCAATGCCAGCTTCTCACCCAGCCACAGTGCCCGATCGCGGTGATCGCCCAGATCATCCCCTGTATCTGGATGAACCAGAATCGTGAGTCCCTGACGGTTCAGCATTAGCCAGGGAACAATCTCTGCAAACTGCTCCGGAGCAAATACTACCTGGTACATTGCCTGCAGATGAGGCCCAACCGGGCGATCGTGCCATCGTCCCAGTCGCACATCAAATCGCGCCCCTAACTGTTCTCGCACCCACTCAGCGGCATTTCGACTTTCGGGTGAATAGTAGACGTGCGCGTGAAAATTTTGGATGCGATCGCCTTCTTGAACCATACCTGCGTTAAAACACCTGATTAAAGTTTTGAATCACCGGGAAATGATCAGAATCAGCGGAGATATTTCCTGGGCGTGAAGAAAATAGCGTTTGCAATCCTGACGATTGAGCCGTTTGTAACTCAGCTTCCACGTCGGATATGAAGAGAATAGACGATGGGGGAACACCAACGACGCGGGTAATTTTCTGATAGCTCTCTGGTTCCCGTTTGGCTCCCACCTCCGTATCAAAATAGCCGCTCAGATAGCCAGTTAAATCGCCGGATTCAGTATATCGAAACAGGTTCTTCTGTGCCTGAACGCTACCGGAGGAAAAAATGTAGATTTGCTTTCCCGCTTTTTTCCATCGGTCAAAGGCGGGTGGAACATCGCTAAAAATTTGCGATCGCAATTTTCCCGTCCGATATCCCTCTTCCCAGATCTTCCCCTGCAAGGACTTCAGCGGTGTGGATTTGCGATCGATGGAAATCAGGTAGTGAATGTAGGGAACTGCGGCGCTTGCTTCCCAGTTCCTCGAAGGGGCGATCGCTCCTTCAATGGATGGCGAATTACCTCCAACAGGGTTTTTCCATTCCAGCACTAATTTCCCTTGAGCAATATCTGCCTTATACTCCTGGCGCAGTTTCCGCAGGTCTTCCTGAACCCCCTGCTCATGGAAATGTTCTCGCAAAAATGACGCGACGTAATCTTTCGCATAGGGAAACAGCACCCCAAAAACATAGTCAACTGGGGTTGTCGTTCCCTCAATATCTAGCAGAATGATTTTTATCTGGTCAGAAAGTTGGGTCATGGCTCAACGCAGGTCTAAACTTTGAACCGATCGTCTACTGGAACCTGATACCCGTTCGCCAATCGATTGGTCAGGTTGGCGGTGGCAGTAATCGCCATCACCTCACCGAACAGCGTATCATCCATCCCCTTGGCCCGAGCGGCTGCGGTGTGGGAGGCGATACAGTATTCGCAGCCGTTGGTCACGCTCACGGCAATATAAATTAGCTCACGCACCAGTGGGTCAAGTTGACCAGGAGCCGTCATTACCTCTTTCACCGTCGCCCAGGTTTGTTTGAGGGTGGGAGGATGGTTAGCCAGGGCTTTCCAGAAGTTGTTGATGTAGTCCGTTTGCCGAGTTGCGCGGATATCGTCATAGACCGCCCGCACATCATCATTTGCATCTCCGTATTCAATCAATTGAGCCATAGTCTAGAAAGCGCCGTGTCGAGGTGGATTGATGCCGTTCAGGTAGTAGTTACCCACACCGTGATATTTCCAGCGAACCGGATCGTGCAGCGTATGTGTCCGCGCGTTGCGCCAGTGGCGGCTGTAGTTGTACTCCTCTAACGTGGAGCGAGTGCCGCTCAGTTCAAACAGCTTGTTCGTGATCAGGATGACTGCTTCATCGGCGAGTGCTTTAGCTTCGGCAACCGCAATTGAGGCGGCGATTGCCCTCTCCTCCGTGCCCTCCTGTAACGCCCAGTCGATCGCTTCTCCAGCGCGACGCAGCAGCGCTTCGGCAGCATGGAGTTGAATTTCCATCCTGCCAATTTCTGTGATAATCAGCGGTTCTTCATGGGCGTGTTCCAGAGCGCTATCGAACCAGGCGCGAGAATGGTTTCGCACAAAGTGCAGCGTGTCCTTTAATGCAGCACGAGCGATACCTGTATCGATGGCAGCGTGCATGATCTGGGCGATCGCTCCCATTGTGGTCTGCTGCTTGAAGGCCAGGTGATGACGAACGATCTGGCTCTCCTCAACTTTGACGTTGACCAGGATAGTGGTGCCGCTGGCGGTGGTACGCTGTCCCATCCCCGACCAGTCATCAATGATGGTTAATCCCTCAGCGTGGCGATCCACAAACACAATTACCATCTGATCCTGGTCATCCAGCGCTACCACGGGCACCACATCCGCAAACAGTGCCCCAGAGGAATAAAACTTTTTGCCGTTCAGCAGATACCCGTCACTGGTGCGGGCAACTCGCGTTTTGAAAGCAACAGGGGTTTTCGTGCCAATTTCACAGAAGGCGTTGCCAAACCGTTTGCCCTCCAACACCTGTTGAAAATAGAAACGCTGCTGTTCCTCAGAGGCATTTAAGCGCAGTGCCTCCATCATATAGAAGTGATTTTGGGGAATCTGTCCAATGCTGGCATCTCCCTCCGACAGCAGGGTGATGACCTCCGCCAGAGTGACGCTGGAAACCTCAGCGCCACCATAGCGCTTTGGAGTCGTAATTCCCAATAGACCGCTCTGCGACAGGCGATCGAGTTCTGCATAGGGGAGCCGGCGATCGCGATCGCGCACGGCGGATTCTTCTGCAAATGCCTGGGAAAGTTGGCGGGCGATGTCGAGGGCTTCGCGATCGCTGGTAATCTGGTGTGCTGTTTTCGATGATTGAACCAGAGCGGTCATGTCACTTCCTCCAGAATTGGGTTGCGCTGCGCTTCCATTTGCCTCACCAGAGGAATGACGGTTTTACCAAACTCCGGCAGTTCATCGGTGTAGTTGAGAAAACCACAGAGAATCAGGTCAATTCCGGCTTCGTAGTAGTCACGTATTTTTTCGGCAACCTGCTCTGCCGTCCCAATCAGTCCAGTCTTAAAACCTTCATTGGGCTGCACCAGGCTGGCAAACTCTGAATTTGCCCACATGCCCACTTTGTCGCGGGTCGAAGCACCTGCATTCCTCACCTGTTCTGCAAAGGCTTCAATCGCTTCCACATTGGCGTTTTCAAGAATTCGCTCCAGTTCTGCAAAGGCTTCGGCCTCTGTATCCCGCACAATCACAAACGCATTCACGGCAAATTTAGGTCTTCGTCTGTATTCTGCCGCCAGCGCCGTGATTTCCTGGATCTGCTCCCGTACGCCTTCGACGGTGTTCCCATTCATGAAATACCAGTCTGAGTATCGGGCCGCCATCAGCCTTGCCGCTTTGGAATTGCCGCCCTGAAAAATTTCGGGATGGGGTTTGGCAACGGGTTTGGGTAACACCCAGGCATCGTGAATCCGATAAAAATCCCCCTGAAAGGAGAATTCCTCCTGCGTCCAAAGCCCCTTTAGCACCTGAATGAACTCTTCAGAGCGACGGTAGCGTTCATCGTGATCCAGCCAGAATTCGCCGTAGGCGTGGAACTCCTTGCGGAACCAGCCGCTGACGATATTGATGCCAAACCGTCCTTCTGAGATGTAGTCAATGGTTGCTCCCATTTTGGCGATCGCCCCGGGATGCCACAGACCAGGATGGACTGCTGCAATCAGCTTCAACCGCTGAGTCACAGGAGCCAGGGCAGCAACAGTGCTGAGGGCTTCCAGATGATCGCCCTTTCCCTGAGTGAAGATAAACCGGGCGGCCACCAGCGCATAGTCAAACCCCACCGACTCAGCCGTTTGCGCCAGCCAGACGTTGTACTTGAAGCTCCAGTCTGCCTGCTGGGGAACGTTACTAAAGACTAATCGACCCAGGTTGGTTGCCCAGTAAGCAAATTGGATGTTCATGGCGATCGCCTCTACCCTTTTCCAATCTGAACTATTGGATGCAGAAAACTTGAACGCATATTCCTGTATATCGGTAGAGGTATCGTATTTTTTAGTAAAGTCATGCTACCGCTTTGAGCGAATCGGGTCAATCTCCCGTAATGTTTCCTAAAGCTTCGTTTATACAGCGCTTTGAAAGCGCATGTGGTGCAAAGTTTTTGTTGAGAGCCGCGCTGAGCAAGGCTCTCAACAAAAACTTTGGTTCTATATCAGCGTGAAGCGCTGAGTTTTCTCTGCGTCGCTCTCTATACCCTGATAGAGGTAATCGATTTCATTTCTTCTTACCTTTTAAGGAAGATACCGTTTGCAACCGGGTTGTGAATGGGAAAGTGAAGTTTAACGGAGCGATTTGAATGAGAAAACTTGCGATCGCCACTCTTTTCGGTTTTGTGCTTCCGCTGGCAATGGCTCCCCTGAGTCATGCACAGACGCCCCCGGATTCGTCAGCCGTTCCCTCTCGTCCAGTTCAATCAACAGCCAACACGGGGCCAATCACGCTGGTCAGTCTGGCCTACCAGGGTTTTCTGGAGGGACAGGGAATTCCATCAGCGAAT
>JBIKWV010000123.1:0-8647 GCA_044356135.1 Elainellaceae cyanobacterium | reverse complement strand
AGTGTCCCTGCGCACCAGCCCCCCGACAACAATCAGCTCGTTGTATTCCAGGGCAGAGCCAGTGCCATAGGAGGAGAGGTATATTCCACCGACCGTGTAGCCAGGAAGCACTTCGATGGGTTCCAGGGTGGGGGGAAGGAACGCCTGGAGGCGATCGCACGACACGAGCTGAGCTGTTTGCAGGGCAAAGCCTCGGAGTGTCCAGGGAGCAGGGGGAAACGGCATGGTTTTCAGTGTCCACTCAACAGTTCTTCACGTTATCCTGAAAAAGAACTGCCAGCCATCTTACCTATGTCACAGACCACAGATCGCATTTGTATTTTGGGGGGCGGATTTGGTGGACTCTACACCGCCCTGCGTCTCAGCCAGTTGCCCTGGAACACTACCGAAAAGCCCGAAATCGTTCTGGTCGATCAGCGCGATCGCTTCCTGTTCTCGCCGCTGCTGTACGAACTGGTGACCGGAGAGCTGCAAACCTGGGAGATCGCCCCACCCTTTGAAGAACTGCTGGCGAATACGGGCGTGCGCTTCTGTCAGGCAGAGGTGGCCGGAATTGACGTGGAGGGGCACACGGTTGCCCTGCGCGATGGTGCCGCAATTCCCTACGATCGCCTGGTGCTGGCGCTGGGGGGTGAAACACCAATGATGGTTGCTCCCGGCTCTGCCGAGTATGCACTGCCGTTTCGCACGATCGCCGACGCCTATCGGCTTCAGGAACGGTTGCGGGTTTTAGAAGAATCAGACGCCGATCGCATTCGGATAGCCATTGTAGGGGCGGGCTACAGCGGGGTAGAGCTGGCCTGCAAACTGGCGGAACAGTTGGGCGATCGCGGACGCATTCGCCTGGTGGAAGTGGCCGACGAAATTCTGCGCAACTCCCCAGCATTCAACCGCGAAACGGCGCTGAAAGCCCTGGAAAAACACAGGGTGTGGATCGACATGGAAACGAAGGTAACTGCCCTCAATGCCGACAGCATTTCTCTTGACTACAAAGGCAAAGTAGACACGATTCCCGTAGACATCGTGCTGTGGACGGTGGGAATGAAGGTGCCTGAGATGGTGGAGTCCCTGTCGCTGAAGCACAACCAGCGGGGCCAGGTGATCGTCACTCCAACGCTACAAGTGTTAGACCATGACGATATTTTTGCCGTTGGTGATCTGGCGGAGGTGATCGACGCAGACGGACAGAGAGTTCCCTCTACGGCTCAGGCCGCTTTCCAGGAAGCCGACTACGCAGGCTGGAATGTGTGGGCTTCGCTGACGGGGCGATCGCTCTTGCCGTTCCGCTATCAGGCACTGGGAGAAAGTCTGTCATTGGGAACGAGCGATGCCACGTTGTCGGCATTCGGCCTCACGCTAGAGGGGAATCTGGCCTACGTGGCCCGACGGTTGGCCTATCTGTACCGCATGCCCACATTTGACCACCAGCTTCGCGTGGGATTGAACTGGATTACCAGGCCCCTGCGTGATTGGATCGCATCATAAGTTGGTGAAATCGCGATGCTGAGGAATAAAAATTGAGTAACCTGTAATCTCCTGTGGGATGGGCATCTTGCCCGTCCGGGCGGGTGAGACACCCACCCCACAAGTGGTTCAATCTGCGATGCTAAGCATCGCGCCACTTCTTATGAAATATCATCCCAATGCCGCAATAATTCTGCGACTGACCACGCCTGGGCGATCGCTCCCTGTGACAAGTGAGGCACATCTCCGTCGAAAATTTCGGAGATCGAGCCGAGGCACGCCTGTTTTTCCAGGTGGTCGAGGATGGGGTCACACCTCCAGGGGACGGGCGTTTCCGGGTGAAACCGCTTCCAGGCGCGGATAAAAGGGCCGATGAGCCAGCTCCAGACGGTGCCCTGGTGGTAGGCGCTGTCGCGCTGTTGGGGATTTCCGGTATAGTGGCCGATGTACTGTGGGTCAAGGGGATCGAGGGAACGCAGACCGTAAGGGGTGAGGAGGCAATCGCGGGCAGTTTGCAGTACCAGGCGAGCCTGCTCTGCCGGAAAGCCACAGTGCTGAAGCGAGAGTGCCAGTATCGCATTGGGGCGGATCTGCTCAAACGGGGTATCGTTGGGGCTAATGGTGTCATAGAAGTACTTGCGGCGCGGATTCCAGAACTTTTGCAGGGAGGCTTTCACCTGTTCGGCCTGCTGAGTGTAGCGGCGGGCGTGGTTATCGTAATTGGTGGTGCTCTCTTTGGCGTTCTGTTCCAGCCAGGTAGCCCAGCGTTCAGCCCAGCACAGCGCTGAGTACCACAGGGCATTGATCTCCACAGGTTTGCCCTGCCGGGGGGTAACGGGAAATCCGTTGACGATCGCATCCATCCAGGTGAGCGCGTAGCCGGGAGCTTCCCAGGTCACCAGCCCATCGATTGCATCAATGCGAATATTGAACGACGTACCAATGGAAAACGCCTTGTGAATTTGCCGCACAATGGGGTAGTGCTTTACCAGAAAGTCCCAGTCCTGGGTTGCCTCCAGGTACAGTCCCAGGGTCTCAATCCACCACAGCGCTGCATCGATGCTGTTATAGGCGGGCTGTTCGCCGTTATCCGGAAAGGTGTTGGGAATTAGCCCATCTTTGCAGTACTGGCCGAAGGAGTCGAGCAGTCCCCTTGCTAATGCAAACCGTCCCGTAGTCAGCGCCAGTCCCGGCAGGGCGATCAGGGTGTCTCGCCCCCAGTCGTTAAACCAGGGGTAGCCCGCAATCACTGTTGGCCCATTAATTGAGGCGCGGTGGGTGATGAACTGGTCAGATGCTTGCAGCAATCGTGCTTTGGGGGTCGGTGCTTGCTGCGGCATTGAGAGGGAGATGCCGAGGGTGGTCAATCGCTGGATTTCATCGGCGATCGCCCCTGCAAATTCCTCGTCTGTGGGGGGAGAGAAGGGGCGGCTGGGGGCATGGGAGCGGGTATGGGCTTCCAGAATCAGGCGATCGCCCGGATTCAGCACCACGTTCAGGTAGCCGGGGCTATAGAGATCCTCCCGGTCGTTGAGGCCCCGTTTCGTCTCCTCCGGATAGCGGTAGTTGTTGTACCAGAAGCCATCCGGGTGGTACTCCCCGTGACTCCAGCTTAACTGCCAGGGAGTGCCCAGCCAGTCCAGGCGAGTGGCCTGGATCATCATTCGGTGCGGTTCTACCACCTGGGAGAATTTCAGATTGGCGTTGTAGTGCTGCTGGTTGTGGAAAGGGCGATCGCCCACCAGAGGCCGCAGGGTCACAACGGTTGGCTGTACTCCCTCGTAGCAGTAGCGCACCAGCACCTGATGACGAAACTGGAGCGGCTGGGCATCGAGCGCCCGCAAGCCTTGGGGCAAAAGGATTTCGCGGGTAAACTGCCAGGTGTCGCCGCCCCAGACCCAAGTGGGGATCGGGTCGCGCTGAAATGAGCGGAGTCGCTGGTAGCCTAAGGGGGCGATCGCGCCACTGCCCCAGAAGTTGGTGCCCAGTTCAATACCTTCACCTGCCAACCACAGGTAGACATCCAGTCGCGCCAGCAGCATCGTGCGTTGGGCAGGAGGATTCATCGCGGCAAACAGCCAGCCGTGGTAAGTGCGCGTATGGGCATCACAGACTGTCCCCCCAGCAAAACTTCCCAGCCCATTGGTCAGGAGCCATTCTCGCGTGTCTGGACTATCCATCAGCCGCTTCCTCAGATTTACCAGTACAGTCGCAGGCCAATCCCCGTCAGGTGCTGTTGCAGCGGAATCATCTGCCCCTTTGGCGCGATCGTCGCAGGGGTCAGGCCGGGTTGTCTCTGTAGCCATGCTGCGGTGCCGCCTGCCGCTGCCCCAATACTCCATTCACCATAGTGAACTCGTGTCACTGCGCTGGCGATATGAGAAACGGCAATTCCCTTACCACCGATTAATAAATTATCAATCCCCTGCGGTACCAGACTCTCCAGGGGAATCCGCACCGGACGCACCAGATACTCCTGCACTGAGGCTCGCTGGGCTTCTCCCGTGGGCAACCAGTTGCGGTAGCGGCACCCGTGGATGTCGATGTCGTAGTGGGTAATGCCAATGACGGTGGGTGAGAAGTCCCGCCCCACCATATCTTCCCGGATATCCTGCTCCCGCAGCAAAAATTCCCTGTCCCCATAGGCAGAACGACCCAGAATGCGACGGCCTTCACGAATGTAGGGGAACATGCTGAGGCCAGAGGCAGTGCCGATCGGAGAATCTTTACCCGTCAGGAAAGTGAGGGGGAACTCTGGACGCTGCTGGTTTTTCAGCAGCCAGTCGGCAAACATCAGAGCGTGTTCCTCACCGTGGCGCAACGCCCGCACCGACAGCCCCCCCATCCAGTTGGCGTACTGCCCCGTGTCGGCCAGTTTCTGGGGCGGCAAGATCAGGGGGGGATCCATCCAGTTCCAGTCGTTGCCGCGCGTCCAGTTGATCACTGTCATATCGCCCGGTTTGGGACTGCTGGTGAATGGGTCATTGCGGGTAGTGCTGACAATCCGGCGGTAGTTGAACAGGCTCTTTCCTGTAAACATATCTACCCCGTCCATGCTGAACTGTTCCAGGTGTTCACGCTTGGGGTAGAAGGGTTTAATTGCCTCCAGTGCCGCAAAACTTTTGCCCCCATCATCCCGAATCGCCAGAATAAACGGGTAGGTAAATGCCTGGGTGCAGTCGGGGTTATCAAAATTGGAGGCGTGCGGTTCTCCCGTAGTTTTTTTCGACTCCGACCCCAGGCGGTAGGGGACTTTCGCCCAGGCGATGAACTCACCCGTGTCGGTGGCATCAACCACCATCAATTGTTTGCCGGGGGAAGCTTCCAACCGAATTGGCACCTTCTCAAAGTCGGCATCTGGTTCCCAGGAATACCAGGAGTGCAGCTCTACTGACAGCCTGCCCTGGGGCATGTAGTCTGGGCTGCGGGGTGCCCGACGCACCGCATAAACTTTGGTAATCAGTTTGCCCGTGCGATCGAATTCTGCTCCCTTGAAAGCAGTAGATGTGCTCCAGCGGCTTCCCGGCGCAAACTGGGAGGCTTTTTTCAAGAGGGCTTCGGCGGCGGTGGCTCCAGCCTCTGGTGGGAAGCACAGTTTCCCGACCCAGCAGCTACTGATATCGCTGACAGTCTTGGGGCGGACGTAGGTATCCCAGTCGGGGAGTTTGACAGGCTGGTTCTTCAGCAGCTCCTTTAGCTCGCGCCAGCTCGCGGAGAAATTCTCCAGAATGTGCATACTGTAGGACTCGTCGATCGCTGACACGCCCTGGGCGCTAATCTGGCCCCCCAACCAGGGCGTCAGCTCGATCAGGCAGGTCTTCGCCCCAGATTCCATAGAATGTGCTGCCGCAGCGACTCCACCCAGAGAACCACCGACCACCACCACATCACACTGCCAGACCTCTTCAGCCGCAGGCAGGGGATCTAACTGAGGTCTGCCATTGCTTCCCAGCTTCAGCTCCGAAGCAATATCCGCAGTTTTCGAATGACCGGGTGTGGTGGCGGCAGGAGAAGGATTCAGCGCGTTGAGATTTCCAAAAATAACCGCCAGCCCTGCTGCCACCATAAGACACAGCAGGGGCAACAGCCAGCGGAGGCGACGATTGGTCCTGGGAACCCGCTGGCTGGCTTTTTTATAAATCGAAGAACGGGGCTGGGGGTGAGACAAACCGAGCATTTGCAGGAAATTCAGGCAGGTTTGACGAAACCGAACACCGATCGGTGCCTTTTGCCGATACCGTCGCTTGCGGTCTACACTCACTTTCTCAGAAGAGAAAAACTGTTTCATGCCTGAATTCCTGGGTGATCAGTTATGTGGAATATTGCTCTTTTCTACTCAGTCTTTGGCCTTTTGGCAACATTTAGCAACAGTCTTGATTTCAACTCAAATTGCCCCCTGAAGCTGCATTGAGTTTCCCCCTTGAGGGGAATTATCGCTGTTTTTTGCCCTTTTGCTCCTACCAAAGTTGGATTTTCACCTTTTTCTTGGAAGATCCCTATTGTGGTTTTTCCTCACTCTACGCAAATATGGAGATAGCATTTTTAAATCGGGTGACCTGGATTTAGGATTCTCCCCTGTCGAACGAACCACTTGTCGTTCTTACGACCTCTCCACCCAGCGACTGCCCTCCATCTGAATCAAACCCGCTATCAGGAATAAGTGAGCTGTAAGCGTATGGAATCCCTAGCATTTATTCATTCTGCGATCGCCTACGAAGACCCTACCGCCATACCCCAGCTCCGCTCAGTGGAGTCGCTGTTGCCCAAACTGCCAAATCCGGTGGTAATGGGTCTGGTGGGGGCGGCGATCGCCTCCGGGGTGCTGCTGGGCGGCGGTGAGGCACAGGCACAGGTGTATCGTCCCGGCGATCGCGGTACCAACGTGGAGAAAATTCAGCAGGCGCTGGGGGTTCCGGTCGATGGGGTCTATGGCACGCAGACCCAGGAGGCGATTCGCAACTTTCAGCATCGACGTGACCTGACTGTTGATGGCGTTGCCGGACAGGAGACTCTGCAAGCCCTGGGGCTGGATTATCTAAACAATGTGGGTGGTTCCAATGAGGTGGAGTTCGGGCAGGACATTCCCATCATTCCCGTGTCTCGGACTCCCGTCAGACAGTACGATTTCAGACAGCCCCAGTCGGTGAGTCAGGCAAATACCCGTGGCAGGCAGACTGCTGTTGTTCGAACTGGCAGTGGGGTGGGTGTGAATGTGCGCGATCGCCCCAACGGTTTTGAGGTGGGCGGAATTGACGATGGCACACGGGTTACCCTGACCGGACGGCAGGAATTTGCAGGCGGTTTTTGGTGGGCTGAATTGTCTGGGGGTGGGTGGGTCGCCACCGACTTTCTGGTGTTTGATGGGGGTAGTGGCCCAGGCCCTGGTCCAGGCCCTGGCCCTGGTCCAGGACCCGATGCGAGCCGAGGTCGATTTGTGGTCGCAGTTCCAGGAGACGATTTTTCGTTGCTGCGGCAGGTGCAGCGGTGCGCCCCCGGTGCATTCATCGATAATCGATCCCGTTTAGGTCCGTTTGTCAACGCCGGCTCCTTTGAGAGCCGCTCGGCTGCGGAGCGAGTCACCCGCTCTCTGAGAAATTGTGGCCTGGATGCACGAGTTTCCTACCGGGGCACTCGCTAGGCTCTCAAGGAAGCATCACTTTGTGACGCTTCCCTGGAATCCCAGGTCTACGGCCACCCGATGGGCGCAGGCGAATCCTGAGAAAGCCACCGCATTTAAGCCCTGGCCAGGAAAGGTGCTATCACCGACGCAATAGAGGCCGGGAATTGCTGTGCGGTTAAAGGGCATTCCCAGCAATCCCATTAGCTTGCGCTGGGGAATGGGACCGTAGGTGCCGTCGTCTCGTCCGAGAAAACGTCGGTGGGTGCGGGGTGTCCCTGCTTCCTGGTAGTCTAATCCCGCACTCAAACCGGGGAAGATTTGCTCCAGGCGAGTCACTATCCGGTAGGCTACCTCCTCCTTGCGCTGCTGGTACTCGTGGGGGGTGAGGTTCTGCCAGTCCTCAATCCAGTCGGGGGTGAAGGTGTGGATGATGTGGTGGTCTGGGGGTGCCAGAGAGGGATCTAGTAGCGTGGGGATGGAGACAAAGATCGTGCTGCGGGCGTCTTCCATGGTGATCCAGTCTTCCAGCAGGATGTGGTGACACTCGGTTCCTGCAGGCAAAGCGTCTGCTTTTACTCCCAGGTGCAGACTGAAGAAACTGGGGGACTTTTGATAGCGCTGCTGCCATTTCTTTTCGGTACGGGGCATGGCCTCAGCGGGAAGCAGTTTTTCAAACGTGTCCCAGCGGGTTGCATTCGACACGATGCGTTTTGCCCGGTATTCCTTACCCGATGCCAGCCGCACACCCACTGCCCGACCGTTCTCCAGAAGAATCTCCGTCACTCTGGCCCGATACTCGATGTGGCTCCCGGCCTTCTCCAGTCCTTCGACTAATTTTTGAGCGATCTGACCGACGCCGCCTTTGGGGTAGTTGATGCCGCCGTAGTGGCGATCGCTGAACACCATTCCCGCATTGATCATGGGTGTTTTGTCCGCAGGCACCACCGACCAGCAGTAGCACTCCATGTCGATGAATTTCAGCAGGTCGGGATCAGAGATATAGCGACGGGCGATGTCTCCGGCATTCTGGGGTAGGTATTTCACCAGGCCCAGACAGGCAAAGGGATGCTGGAAGAAGACGCGAGTCAGGTAGCGGGGTTCCTCCAGCGACAGCAATTCCATTGCGTTGAGGCAGTTAAACACCTGCCAGCACTCGTCGTAAAATTGTCGAATGCCTTTTGCCTCGTGGGGGAATTTTGCCGTTAGTTCCGTCAGGAATTTCTCATAGTCGCGGTGTACCTTGAGATCCAGCCCTCCCGGCAGATGGTAGTGGATTTGCACCGGGTCAGGAATGGTCTCAATCGACATCCCAACGGCTTCGAGGGCGCGGGTCAGCAGGTTCGTCGTGCCCTGACTACCAAAGCCAAAAATCATGGATGCCCCGACGTCGAAGCGGTAGCCCTCGCGTTCAAAGTACCCGGCACTACCACCGGGGATCAGGTAACGCTCCAGCACCAGAACCCTGGCTCCTTTGGCGGCAAGTTGAGTGGCGGTTACCAGACCTCCAATACCAGAACCAATTACGATGACATCAAATTCCTGATGGGTAAAGGACTAGGTAGC
>JBIKWV010000122.1:0-8694 GCA_044356135.1 Elainellaceae cyanobacterium | reverse complement strand
CCCAAGTACGGCGCTGTAGCGCCGCACCTCCTCATTTTTAGGGTTCAGTTTCTCCGAACTCGCAAAAACCCAAGTAAGCTAGTCAGAATGAGGTGCTCGCACCTTGACAGAAGCTATACTTTTACCGGGTTCCCTATGCGAGTTTTGCTGCTGTATCCGCTCTTTCCCAAGAGCTTTTGGTCGTTTGAGAAAACCCTTGCCCTGCTCGATCGCAAAGCCATGCTGCCGCCTCTGGGGTTGGTCACCGTTGCGGCAATTTTGCCGCAGGAATGGGAGTTTAAGCTGGTCGATCGCAATGTGCGCGATGTCACAGAGGCCGAATGGGAATGGGCAGAAATGGTCATTCTGTCGGCCATGATTGTGCAGAAAGAGGATTTACTCAACCAGATCCAGGCTGCAAAACAAAGAGGAAAACGAGTCGCAGTTGGGGGTCCCTACGCCACTGCTCTGCCCCAGGAGGTGTCCGAGGTGGGCGCAGACTACCTGATTCTGGATGAAGGAGAAATCACCCTACCGCTGTTTGTGGAGGCGATCGCCCGCGATGAGCAATCAGGTACGTTTCGATCCAACGGCGAAAAGCCCGATGTCACCATCACGCCGATTCCCCGGTTCGATCTGCTAGAATTTGACGCCTACGCCGAGATGTCGGTACAGTTCTCCCGTGGCTGTCCCTTTCAGTGCGAATTCTGCGACATCATCGTGCTCTACGGACGCAAACCCCGCACCAAAACACCCCAACAACTGCTGGCAGAACTCGATCGCCTGTACGAACTGGGCTGGCGACGCAGCATTTTCATGGTGGACGACAACTTCATCGGTAACAAGCGCAACGTCAAGCTGTTCCTCCAGGAATTGCAGCCCTGGATGGTTGCCCACAACTACCCGTTCTCGTTCGCCACAGAAGCCTCCGTTGACCTGGCGAAGGATCAGGAACTCATGGACGCAATGGTGCAGTGCAACTTCGGGGCGGTGTTTTTGGGCATTGAAACCCCCGACGAAGCCAGCCTGACCCTGACTCAGAAACACCAGAACACCCGCGACTCTCTCAGTGATGCTGTCCATGCCATCACACGATCGGGGCTGCGGGTGATGGCTGGGTTCATCATTGGCTTCGACGGTGAAAAGTCGGGTGCAGGGGAGCGAATTGTGAAATTTGTTGAGCAAACGTCAATTCCCACTGCCCTCTTCAGTATGCTGCAAGCCCTACCCGACACCGCCCTGTGGCATCGGCTTCAGAAGGAGGGACGACTGCGCACTAAGTCTGCCAATATTAACCAGACGACACTGATGAACTTTGTGCCAACTCGCCCCCTGGAGGAGATCGCCAGGGAGTACGTGGAGGCATTCCATGAACTGTACGACCCGGCCAAGTTTCTCGATCGCGCCTACCGTCACTACCGGATTCTGGGCGAAGCAACCTATCCGAAGAAGAGTAAAGGCTCGAAGAAACAAACCAACTGGGTAACGATTCGGGCACTGCTCACGATCTGCTGGCGACAGGGCGTCCTGCGCAAAACCCGCTGGCAGTTCTGGCGCAACCTCTGGAGCATGTGGCGGCACAACCCGGGCGGCGTCAGCAGCTACCTCTCGGTCTGCGCCCAGATTGAGCATTTTCTGGAATATCGCGGCATTGTCCGACGTGAGATTGAGGGGCAGGTGGCTGATTTTCTGGCCGGGGAAACCAGAATTAAGGAAGCGGAGAAGGAGGTTATCGTTACACGCTAGGAATCTAGATGTTGTGTGAAAGATGGGCCTACCCCCCATCTTTCACACAACATTTCACCAATCCAACAGGTGTCTCATGTTTCCCCACGCAGATCCAACCGGAACTGATTTTTTGCAGCGACAGGGGGCGCTTGCAACCTATCGCGGGCGACTCACATCCCTCTATGACTCGGCATCCAAAGTCGCCGGGACAAAATTTGTCAATCTGGCCACGCTGAGCAACTTAAAGGCGGGGACTCAGGCACAAATCGCAACGGTGCCCTGGAGCGCCTTTCCCAAACGAAGTGCCAGCGTACCGAATGAGCAGGTGGATCGGGATCGCTCCCTCCAGGAAGAATACGTGGAATGGGGCGTCCAGCGGCAAAGTGACAACACCATTGCCACGATTACCTTCACAACCGAATTTGCCGCCTATTTTCAAACCCTGGCAGCGCATCGCTTCGAAACTCTGGTAGCAGGTATCAAATCCATTCTCCCAACCGCCAACCCAACGGTGCGAGAGTTGTACGGGGTCAGCCAACTCACTGCTCCCCTGGCCGCCGATGGTGTGGTGGGGCCTGCTACCTGGGGGCTACTGGAGAAAGTCCTCGATCGCCCCGTCCCCACCAACGTCCCCGTACTCCGACGGGGAAGCCAGGGAAGGGAGGTGGCCTGGTTGCAAACACGGTTAATCTGGCTGGGGTTGCTGGATGGACAGGCGGACGGAGTATTCGGTAGCAAGACCGAAACGGCAGTGATCGCCGCGCAAAAGCAATACACTACGGGCGGCGACCTGTTCTGGCAGAACCTGGCAAACAATCCCTGGAACACCGGACAGAAGGGGTTACTCTGTCTGGCGAACAGGGCAAACGCGCTGCCGCTGCTGTTTGGGCTGATTTCGAACTGTGCCGTTCCGCGTCCGAATGTGCGCCCACAGGAGGTCTGTGGTTTAGTCGGATTAACCAACTGTGTGCCGGGTCGCAGTTCCGATCCGTTTGCCTGTGTGGCCACCCAGACCCAGGTGACCAACGGCAATGTCCTGAGCTTGCGCGACCCGGTCGGCATTGACATTCTCAAATTGCAGGGGATCTGGCGGCTGAATGGCCAGCAGATTGATATCAACGATCCGCAGAAGAATCAGGGGATCTGGCAGGTCAGTCGGGGCAGACATCGAGCCGTCCTGCGGAATATCAGAGGATTAACCCTGGATGGCGCTCCAGTTCGCACTGGTGCACAGGTGGCGAAAAGTTTGCAGGTGGGGGTGGATGTCATTGTGGCTCCCTCCAGCGCCCTAATTTCCTGAAAGTTGCGATCGCACGTTGAGATCTTTAGGAGAATCGGATTCATGGGGCTGCAACAGCAGGTGAGCAGGCGGGCACAGAAGCTGGTTGGAAGACTTTGGTGCAGGGGAGCGATTGTCCTGAGTATTCATTTCATAGCGGTGAGTTTCATGATGATGTGGCTGGCGATCGCTCCCGCTGCCGCTCAACCCGCCCCACCCCCACCATCACCCACAACCACGCTGTTCAAACAAACCAAAAATGATGATCCCCCACAGCCGATGACGGATGAAGAACGGGCAGCTTTGAGCGATCCCTTTTTTCAGTTGGTGCTGCAGAACCGGACAGATGTCACCACTCTGCCTGCCATTCGTCAGTTGCTCAAAGCCAGTGGACAAAGTGTGTTCGTGGTGGATGAACGCATCAAGGATGCAGACCAACGCCCTGACGGCAAACCTGCACTCCGGCGCGCCATTATCACACCGCAGGGAGACGGGAACTTGAATCAGAATGTCATGCTCTCGATGTTGTTCAACCCCGAACAGTTCCCCAGCAGCAATTTCATTGAGGTGATGGGCTGGGATGAGCAACAGGGACGGTTCAACTTCTACAAGTTTGATCAATCGGGGGGCGAAGCAGCGCCGTCCTGGAAGTTTCGCGGCAGTTCCCAGGACGCAGACCTGCTATCAGTCGAGAACCGCCGGGGCACCTGTATGCAGTGCCACATCAACGGCGGCACCGTTATGAAGGAATTGTTCCTACCGTGGAACCATTGGGATTCTTTCAGCGACAAGATTCCCTACCTTATCCCCGGTACCGCCAGTTGGCCGATCGCCAGAGCCGCAGACAGCCCACTGAAAGACCTCGACGGTGCCCAAACCCTGGAGACGGCAACGATTCTCCCGACGATCACCCGGTTCAATCAGCGGCGGATTGATGCGCTCAAGAGTCCAAATGGTCAGGCGATCGCCGATGCCAGACGCCTACTCAAACCGCTCTTCGTCACGACGGAATTCAACCTGATCAGCAGTGATACCCTCTCACCACTGCATCCCTTTGCACCGCCACCCAGTGGCTCCAACCAGACAGTCACGATCCCCGACAGTTTCTTCATCAATAGCGCGGTATTGCAGCGACTGGGTATCTTTGCCAGTTTTGGCAGCTTTGCCAATTTGGGCAGTCAGGACTACGCTCACCTCGTGCGGCAGACAAAAACAGCCCTGGGGGGAAGACAACCTGGAGACACAAACTTTGCCTGGTTTGGGCCAGAAGCCAGCTTTATTGACAGCGATTTTGTCGGCCAGTTAATCGACCAGGAGATTGTCCCCCGCAATTTTGTGGCGGCAGTTCTGGCGATCGACCTGGAGACGCCCATTCTGTCGGGCGATCGCGCCCGACTCTGGAATCCCCGCATCATCCCAGCCCAGTTCAAAATTGGCCCACGCAACGATCTCATCCCCCAGGTAATCAACCATCTGGTTGCTTTAAATCCGGCTCCAGGCACCCCCGAAGCAACATTCCTCCAACTGCTCCGCAACCCCAACGCGGTCGATGCCCTGAAGCAACGGGTCGATCAATACGTCAACCGGGAGCGCCAGCGCTTAGCCCCCACCAGAGCGACACCAAAAGCGCGATCGGACGAGTGGATTCGCCTGTACAAACTGTCGCTCCAGCGGCGGGAAGCGATGATGACCGACCCCGTCCTCAAGAGCCTGGATGAGCGGGCAGGTACGCTGCTCCTCTCCCGTGGCAACATCACTGCTGCCGTCGCGCCACTACCGTCAACGGTGACCCAACCACGACCCCGGCCAACACTCCGGCGGGGATCAAGAGGGAATGATGTTGTCTTTCTGCAACAGCGGTTGAGAGCATCAGGCGTTTTTCAGGGGGCGATCGACGGTGATTTTGGCCCGATCACAGAAGCGGCGGTGATTGCCTTTCAGCGGCGATCGAACCTGACTCCCGATGGGGTGGTTGGGCCTGCAACGTGGGCAGCGCTGGAGTCAAGGTCTTAAGAAAAAGCGGGGCACCGCAGAGGCGCAGAGGCTGCAGAGTTCAATCTTTGCGTCCTCTGCGCCTTCTAAGAAACTTCAGTTGCTTTCGCCTTTTTCCCTATCCAAAGGATTGGGTGACATGCTCTGCGGCGAGTCTTAAAACAGGCTTAATTGAGAGGGTTGGAAAGCCTGCATCTCAATCTGGTTCCAGGGTAGGGGAGGAACTGGCGCACCGATCGCCTCTAGCATTTGCTGGAAGTGGCGGGCATTGGCGGGCGATCGCTCCTCCACGGGGCAATGCACAAAGAAATAAAGCCGCTTGCCCTGGCGCAGCCACTCGTCCACCTGAGGCGTCCACTCCTGCAAATAGGACTCGTTCATCTGCACGTCGGGATGGCTAATGTGGCGAAGGAGCGAGAAGTCAGCGGTTAACACTCGCTCCAGCGGCACCCTCGGTTTCTTGCGCTCGGAGTGGAGTTGCGGGTCGTCGGGACAGTCGTAGATGGGGCGCGTATCCAGCAGGACTCGCCCGACACCCAGTTCAGTGAGCATTGCATTCAGTTTGCTGACATGGGGTTCTTTGAACCAGTCGATGTGACGCACTTCCAGCCCCAATGGTGCAATTTCGTGGGGCCACGCCTGCAAGAATTGAGTCAAATCGTCCCAGTGGCGGGGGCTATAGCTGGGGGGAAGCTGGGCAAACAGGGGGCCAAGGCGGGAGCCGAGGGGCTGCATGTGGTGGTGGAAGATGAGTTGAGCGATCGCGTTTTAGCGTTGCTTAATTCATCCCCGAATTAAGCAATGTCGAAGTTTTTAGGGCAACTGCGGCATATGCACCAACTCCAGCTTGAGACCATCCGGGTCAGCAAAGAACACCGCGTAGTACCCCGGCGCATACTGGTCATACTGGGCAGGCGTATCCAGAATCGTCACTCCCATCTCCAACAAAAGCTGATACATCTGGTCCACCTGCTCCCGGCTTTCTGCATTGAACGCAAAATGGTGCAGCCCCGGAGAGTAGCGATCGTGCGTTTGATTGGGTGAGTTCGGATTCGCCGCTCCAACCGTGATCGCCCCCGCCTGCGGCGACCACCACATGGTAAACTCCTCGTTCTGCTCCACCTGTTGATAGCCCATAAAGCCCAGCACCCTGTCATAGAAAGGATCTGCTTTGGCGCGATCGCTCACCGTCAGCGCCAGATGGTTCATACTGCCCAGCACCATCGTTTTTCCTCCCTTGAGTTGTGGGGAACTGTACCTCCCCCAGATTCAATCGACCCGATTTTATTGATAGAAGCGCGGCTAGTATCTGTTTAGCGTTTTCGGATTGCAGCCTGGGCGACGCCCAGGCTGGAATCCGAAAACCTAATTTTTAGCGTCTCTTGCGTGCCCCTGCGGTGCAGGAGCACGCAAGAGACGCTAATCGCATACCGCGGCTTAGCAGCGCTTCTATCAATAAAACCCTAACGGAACAGTGTAGGGCCAGGTGGCAACGTCTGAGCCGCAGCTCCAAATCCCGTTACATCCACATTGGTCGTCCCATCTCCAGCATTGCTCAGGATGAGAATCCGGGTGCGGCGATCGCCCTCCACCACAGGCCGGAAAGTTACCCCCATCGTGCAGGCTGCACCAGGGGTCAGGGGACTGCCCACACAGGATTTCGCTGCGTCTGGCGGATTCAGGTCAATCCCATAGTCGGAAGTGTTGCTGATGCTGATGTCATTAATTTGCAGATTGGCGGTACCGTTGTTCGACAGAGTCAGAATTCGAGTTGTGGACGTATTCAGAGGTTGAGTGCCAAAGTCGATGGCGACGGGGTTGGCAACGATGCCGGGACTGGCGGGAGATCCGCCGACCCCACGCAAGTTGACGGTAACCTGGCCCTGGGGGTCATTGCTGGGGATGGTCAACTGGGCGGCGCGATCGCCCGCCCCCGTCGGCCCAAAGAAGATGCGGAAGGTGCAGTTCTCGTTAGGACTCAGTACCCGGTTAGTGCAGCCCTCAAAGTCGATGCCAGTGGCAAAGAAATCGTTGGGATGGGTGCCGCGAATCCCAATCGGCCCCAATCGCAACACGCCGTTACCGCGATTGGTAATCGTAATCGCTTGAGGCGGACTGGTGCTCCCCTGCGGCGCAGTGCCAAACTCCAGGCCCATGGGATTGACTGTAATCGCCGGAACCTGCTGCTGAATGCCGACACCTCGCAGTTGCACATTTGCCCTTGCCCCGACATTGCTGGGGATGGCAATGTTGGCGGCGCGATCGCCCGCTGTCTGCGGCAAAAAGGCCACCCCAAACTGACAGGTCTGCCCTGGCCCCAGCGTCAGAAATTGACAGTTGCGACCAATCTCGGCACTGGTATCGCTAATAAAGTCGGGGTTTCCGGTGACCTGAATGTTACCGATTTGCAGGGGGGCATTCCCCGTATTGCGAATCAAAAGCTGCTGCGTATCACTGCGCGAATCCAGGTTAATGCTGCCAAAATTCACATTGTTGGGCGTCACAGTGAGGCTGGACGTCGCGGGAGCGACCCCAAACCCGCTGATGAAAACATTGGCATCTCCCTTGGGATCATTGCTGCGAATTTGCAGGGTAATCTGGCGCTCGCCCTGGGTACGGGGGGAGAAGACGACCCCAATTTGACAGGTGCCGTTGGGGGTCAGTCCATTACCGAAGCAGGTGTTGCGCGTGAGGCGGAAGTCCTCAGAGCTGCCATTCACAAAGTTCACCTGGTTCACCGTCAGGGGCTGAGTACCTGTGTTAGTAACGGTGAGAAGCTGCTCCCGACTGTTGGTGTTGATGTCCTGTCCCCCAAAGAACAGACTACCCGGGCTGTAGCTGAGGCTGGGAACCTGCGGCGTGGCGACCACGCCATTGCCTCGTACTGGAATATTCCACTGGTTGCCGCTGGCGTCACTGATCAGCAAATTGGCGCTGCGGGTACCGCGTACCGTGGGTCGAAACTTCAGATCCAGGGTGCAGTTGGCATTGGGTGCGATCGGGGTCTGGGTGCAGGTTTCACTGCCGATGAAGTCATTCTGGCCGTCGCCGCTGGTGTTGACAGAGCGAATCGTAATTGGCTGTCCGCCATTGTTAGTCACCACAATCCGACGGACGCCACTCTCCTGGTTTACCGTCTGGTCACCAAAGTCCAGATTGCCCGGGTTGAAGTTGAGAATCGCCGTCTGGTTGCTGGGCTGTGGGGTGCCATTGCCGCGCAGAGTAACGGTGCCCTGGTTGGTGCCAAAGCGATCGCGCAGCGTCAGCGTCGTCTGCCGGGGGCCAGTCGCCTGGGGCGTAAAGGTGATTTCCAGACGGCAGTCCCGCTCCGGTTGGATCACCGTCCGAGTGCAGGCTTCGCTCACGTTGAAGTCACCCGCATCCCCCCCCACAGGGGCGATTCTGACCAGTTCCATCGGTCGCCCTCCAATGTTGGTCACCGTGACGGTACGGGCAGTACTGGTGGTGTTCTGCTCCTGGTTGGCAAAGTCCAGGGTGTCAGGAGTTATCGCAACGGCGGTATTCGTGCGAATCGCTTGATAGGCGAGAAACCCACCAGCGCCGATCGCCAGCGCCGCCAGAATACTGATCGGGACAGCGGCAGGAATGCGGGAATCGCTGCGGGAGGGTTGGATGCCGGGAGGGGGTTGTAGTTCGGAGGTGTCGGGGGAAGGGGGATGGGTAGATGGGTGGATGGGTGGATGGGTGGATGGGTA
>JBIKWV010000121.1:0-8702 GCA_044356135.1 Elainellaceae cyanobacterium | reverse complement strand
GGCGGCTTCGGCGGCAACGGCGGCAACGGCGTCGGCGGCAGCAGCGGCAGCAGCGGCAGCGGTGGCGGCGGGGCTGGGTTGGGGGGTGCAATCTTTGTCAACTCAACGGGGACGCTAGCCTTGCAGGCTAGCGTCTCGTTCCAAAATAACCGGGCCATCGGCGGCACGGGGGCAAACTCCGGCAAGGGCCTGGGAGGGGCGATCTTCATCCGAGGTGGGGCAAAATTGCAGACAGAGAATCCCACCTTCCTTGACAACAGGGCGGCCAACCATGCAAACGACCCCAACAATAACGACGATGTCTACAACGGCCACCTTATCTCTCCTGTTAACGGTACAGTGAGCCGGAAATACATCTCTGGTGCCACGGTCTTCCTGGATGCCAACTTTAGCGGCACTAGAGATCAGAACGAACCCTTTGCCATCACCGATACGCAAGGGGGGTATGAACTGGTAATCCCCATGGAGGAGTTTGACCAGAACCGCAACGGCACGATTGATGCCGATGAAGGGCAGATGGTTTCCGTGGGCGGTTTTGATACCTACACGGGTGAGCAGATAGAAACACCCCTGACTGCGCCCATAGGCTACAGCATGATTACGCCGCTGACCACACTGGTGACTTCGGTGATGAGGCAGAGCGCTCTGGATGATACGCCACCCACGCTGGAGCAAGTGCAGCAGCAGGTGAAGCAAGCCCTCGGACTGTCTGCGGATGTGGATCTGGCCACCTTTGACCCAATCGCCGCCATGAGAAACGGCGATGCCAATGGCGCGCAGGTGATAGCGGCTCACGTGACGGTGCAAACCCTGGTAGACCAGATCAGCAGCATGACTGCTGACTCCGCAGAGCTATCGAAAGCAGATGCCAGCCGTGCGGTGACAAGGGCGATCGCCCAACAAATCGACTCTGGCACCCCTCTCGACCTCTCCAATGCGGAGCAGGTGCAGTCGGTGCTAGAATCGGTGGTCACCAAGCTGGAGCAAACAGCCCCCAACGCCAACTGGCAGCGGATTCGCGACATTGCCGAAGATGCCAGTCAGGTGATGGCAGAAGGCGTGCAGCGGATGCAAGCGATTCTGGACAATCCCACCAATGCAGAAGTGGCGCTGAGGCAGGTGGGTGCGGTGCAGTCGGTGCTGGTCAGTGAGACAGCGACGGATCTGCAACAGGCCGCGAACGGCGAGAAGACGATCGACGCGGTCGTCTCTGAAAATACCGGAGCGGCAATGGATAGCGCGATCGCCAACGTCAATGTCAACGCTCTGCCCACCGGCACTGTCACCATCGGCGGCACGCCCACCCAAGGAGAAACCCTGACCGCCACTAACACCCTGGCGGATGCCGAAGGACTTGGACAGGCCCCCATCACCTACCAATGGCAAGTCAATGGCACAGACATTGCCGGGGCAACGGGCGATACCTTCGTGTTGACTCAAGACCAAGTGGGTCAGACCATTACCGTCAAAGCCAGTTACACCGATGGTCAGGGTATGCTTGAATCGGTGACTTCGGCTGAAACCGCTGCGATCGCCAACATCAACGACCTCCCCACCGGGTCAGTCACCATCAGCGGCACCCCCACCCAAGGGCAAACCTTGACGGCATCGAATACTCTGGACGATGCCGATGGCCTGGACACCTTCGCTTACCAGTGGCAGGTGCTGGAGGGAACAAGCTGGACCAATATTGCAGGCGCGACCCAGGCCAGCTTCACCCCCGCCGACCCCCAGGTAGGCAAACGCCTGCGGGTACGGCTGTCCTACACAGACCAGGGCGAAACATCGGAGAGCATCGTCAGTGCAGAGACAGGGGCGATCGCCAACGTCAACGACGCCCCCACTCTGAACCGTCCGATCGCCGATGGCGCGATCACCGCCAACCTCCCCGCCCAGATAACGTTACCCATGGACACCTTTATCGACCGGGACAATGGCGATCGCCTCACCTACAGCGCCAGCCTGGTGGGTGGTGCTGCCCTTCCCTCCTGGCTGCGGTTTGACCCCCTGACGCAGAGTTTCAGCGGCACGCCCACCAACCGTGATGCAGGTGTATTCAACTTGCAGGTCACAGCCAGGGATACTTTGGGTGAACGAGTCAGTGACGACTTTGTGCTTCGGGTAGGGTTTGAGACCACACCATTGCCTGTTCCGGCTCGACGGCTGGTCGGTACGGCAGGCAATGACCGAACCACCGGGACTGCCGCCAACGATCGCATTCTGGGACAGGCAGGCAATGACACCCTGCGCGGACTGGGCGGCAATGACATTCTGCTGGGTGGTGCGGGTGATGACCTGCTGGAAGGCGGTTCTGGCAACGATATCCTACTGGGTGGTGTGGGGCGCGATCGCCTGATCGGTGGTGCAGGACGCGATGTGTTTGTGCTGCAAAGAAACACGGGCCTGGATACCGTGGTGGACTTCCGGGATGGCCAGGATCGCCTGGGACTGTCCGGTGGTTTGCAGTTCAGCGATCTGTGGTTCAGACGGGCGATCGGGGGTACTCAGATTGGAGTCCGTGGCACTAATGCGCCGCTGATGATGTTAAACAACGTTCAACCGGGGCAGCTTAATGCAGCAGACTGCACGGTTGTTACCATCTAAAGATTAGAAATCGGCGCGGTGCTTTGCACCGCGCCGACTCTAACAGGATGTGCAACTTAAAACCCATGAATTTTCTGAAGCGATGGGGCACAAAGTGCCCCATCGCTTCAGAAAATTCATGGGTTTTACTGTTTTTTTTGAAAGTTGCACATCGCGTACTTCTATCCTCGGATCACCGTCACCCTGCGGCCACTTGTGGCGATCGCAGATTCAGTATGGGTGCGATCGGCAATCGGCGGTAATCCCGATCGCCGATCAAAGATCACCAGCCATCCCTGCGATAAATTCAGGCCAGCCAAATAGCGATCGAGTTGTTGCAGTCCTGCTTTCAGAGGATCGGGTCGGCCTTCCCGCCATACTTTGAGTTCGATCGCCAACGTTATTCCGCCATAACGCAAACAGAGATCCATGCGATCGCTGCCAATGGCGTATTCTCGCTCCAGTGTGCCGCCCCCATTGACCACCCGATGCAGAAATGCCATCAGCACCAGATGGGGAGCAATTTCGTGGTAGGGCACACTTTTGAGCAGGGGTTCACCGTGCTGCCGCCAGAAGCTCAGAAACGACTCCAGCAGTTGATTTACGTTCAGTGTGCCATCGGGCATGAGCCATCCGGGGCTAATGTGGGGCAGGGATGCAATCGTGCCAAACGCCAACACACGCGGTAGCACTTCTCGATAAATTGGATTGGCGATCACCAGTCCACCGCTGCCATCAAGGCGGCAGAGTCCCAGATCCAATACAAACTGAATATCGTCTACAGCGGGATTGTCCAGCTCCTGTCCTGCCAGGATGGGTTCAATAATGGCGCGGACTCTCGGTTCTCGCAGTCGTTCTGCCAGACTATCCAGATGGGTATCCTGTCGCTGAATCAGAATTTCTTTTGCTGCGAGGATGTGTGCAGGCGCGATCGCCACCAGCACATCGGGCACCAGCACTTCCACCACCTGCCGCGCCAGGGCGTTGACCAGCCAGGGTTGTCCCTGCGTTAAATCAAACGCCAATGCAATGGCTTCCGGCGTAAATGCCTGCCCGGTGTCGGCGGTGTACTGTCCATACAATTCTGCAATTTCCGACAGCGTGAAGTTTTGCAGCGTCAGGGATTCTACTTTGATGTTGAATGGGCTGGCAGTATTCAAGCGTTCACTTCCCCCCGCTGCGACTTTGTAGTCGCGCACATCTCGCAGACCAATCAACGCCACCGATTGGGGAAACCCCTGGGGACGCAGGGGATAACCATCTCGCAGTTGTCGCAGCACTGCCAGCAGAGTGTCGCCCTGGAGTGCATCAATTTCATCAATAAACACTACCAGAGGGCGTGGTGAGGTTTGTGCCCAGACCTGCAGCGCCTCCCCAATTTTGCCCCCGGCCCTGGCGGAGGGCCATTCGGGCGGATGCAGATCTGGGGGAAGCCAGACCCGTAACGCTCGCCGCCATGCCGCCAGAATGGCATCCTCTGCGGCTCCAATATCATGCTCAAAGGGTGCCCCCACTTCCACCGAAACAACGACCGCTGTGTAGCGCCCGCTGCCGGTCAGTTGCTGCGCTAATGCCAGCATTGCCGTACTTTTTCCCGTTTGCCGGGGAGCATGGAGGACAAAGTAGTTTTGCCGGGCGATCAGGGTTTCGACCAGGGGAAGCCGATTGGCTGCTGGCAGCATATAGTGAATATCTGCTTTGCAGGGGCCAGCGGTGTTAAACCATTTGGGCATGGGACAGCGATGCGGGGCACGGGGTGGGAAGCCTACCCCTTAGACTGTAGTCGATCTCGCTGAGGTTTAACTGAGGAACCTCAAGAGAAGCGCGGCGGAGCCGCGCTTCTCTTAAAACATTTGTCCATGATCTTTAAAACCGATAGGTAACGCCCACAAAGGGGCCGTGGTAGGTTGCGCTGGATGAATTGAGCTGAGATAGGCTGCTGCTGAAGGTATTACTGCTGGCAAATTGACCGGGAGCCAGCGCCAGATTCCCGACCAGCAGCAGGGTATAGCCTGCCCTTACGCTGAACTAGCGAGAAGGGTTCCAGCTCAGAAAGATTCTTCGGCGGGGGTGGGGGTGCTGGAGGTAAGGGAGGCGCGATCGCTCGATAGTCTTTCCGTTGACAAATTTGATGCCATTGTTTATTCAGAGTTGGAAGCGCAGCGCTGGATGGCTGGCAGTTCATTTTTTGGTCGCACCCAGAATCCTGCACCAGGATTTGCCTTTGAGCGCTTTGACTTCAGCGGCTTTGGCGGTAAGGTCACCATGCTGGGCAGCAACTTGCTCAACGATGTCCTGACCGGCGGCGCAGGCAACGATAGTCTCCAAGGGCGAGCGGGCAATAATGCCGCGAATGAACTGATTGGCAACCTGGGTAACGACACGCTCATTGGTGGTCTGGGTGACGACACGCTCAACGGTGGTGCAGGTGCCGATGTGCTGACCGGAGGGGGAGGGCGCGATCGCTTTGTCTTCGATAGTATCAACACAGGCGTTGACCGAATCGTTGACTTCTCTGTAGGCGAAGATGTGATTCAGGTGTCTGCACGAGCATTCCGTGGACTGCGGGCGAATGTGGCGATCACCCCTGGACAGTTCCACCTGGGGATACGGGCAATGGATGCCAACGATCGCTTCATCTACAACAACCGCACCGGAGTGCTGTTCTTTGATGCCGATGGTTCGGGTGCAGGTCAACAGGTTCAGATCGCTCAACTGTCGGGGGGGCCGAATTTGACGGCTGCGAACTTCAACGTCATCGCATAACTCATTTGGCGCGGTGCCTTGCACCGCGCCAATCAACCTATTTATCTTGAGCGCTACTCCATGCCTGATTGTGGAGCAGCGCTTAACTTTCTGCACTCCACAATCAGGGCAAGCAACTTAAATTTTAGGGAATGACCAATTCAAATCCCGGTAAAACTTCCTCCCCCGACAACACGGTTGGCATCGTCACCACCTCCACCCCCTGCCCCGCTCGATAAACCTCCACCTGTCGATCTTTGGGATTGATCAACCAGCCCAAGCGCAATCCGCTCGCCAGATATTCCTGCATCTTTTCCTGGAGGGGTCTGAGACGTTCGGCTTTGCCCTCCCGCAGGGAATCGATAATCAACTGAGCCTCTTGGTTGCCGCTTTCTCCACCAACGGGGGACATAATGATTAATTCTCCTTCGGGCGATCGCTCTAACACCAGATCGCGGTTCGCATCGCACAGTTGATAAAACTGCTCGCGGGTGAGTTGGGTGATGGGCGACAAATTCAGAACTGTACTCATATCGGGTTTCGACCTCCGATCCTGCTTGCTTCAAGATAGCTCCATACTCCACAACCGGGGCAACCACTGTTCTGCTGCAACCACAGGAAACCCCAGGTGAACCGCTCCTTTGGGCGAATCTGCCACCAGCAACCCCCGTTCCAGTAATGACTTGATCAACCCTGGAAAATTTCTCAGTGCGCTGAGGAAGAACGGGTTCAATTAAGCTGGGGTCGTACTGGCTATAGGCGATCGCCATGCCGATCTCTCAAGCGTCCAAGGATACTGCAAATTCTACCTCACACAATTCTTTGATCTGACATTTTGCCGATCCTTTTGCCGATCGCTCATTAATTCTCAAACCGCTCCACCTGTAAGGCAAATCCCGGTAGCACCGTTTCGCCGGAGAGTTCAGTGGGGAGCGATCGCACCTCTTTCTCCTGCCCCTGCCGATAAATCTCCACCTGCTGGTCTTGCGGGTTAAACATCCAGCCCAGTTTCACACCGCTGTCCATGTATTCCTGCATCTTTTCTCGCAACAGCTCCAGATCATCGGTGCGAGAACGGAGTTCGATGACAAAATCAGGGGCGATCGGCGGGAATTTTCTACGCTGTTCAGGGGTTAGATTTTGCCAACGGGATAGTTCTACCCAGGCGGCATCAGGGGAGCGGTCACCCCCATCCGGCAGCTTGAATAATGTTGAGGAACTAAACACTTTGCCGAGGTTGGTTTGCTTGTTCCATAGGTACAACTCTCCGCCCAGATTCATCTCTTGACTGCCACTTTCCCCTCCGACAGGCGACATAACAATGAGAACTCCCTTCGCAGTGCGTTCAATAGTTAACTCAGGATTATTAATACACAGTTGATAAAACTGCTCGTCGGTCAAATCAACGTGCTTCAGATCCACCTTTAGGGGCAGGGTGAGCAGGGTCATGGGTTTGCCTCAATGGCACTGCGCCAGTTCATGCTTTTCATTATAGAAATTCTGGGTCTGCCAGACCGTTCTTCAGTACACCTGAACTCAGAAAGCGGCAGAACTCTGCTACATTAAGCCATAGAGCGTTAACCGTCCAGGAATGAACGTTGCCGCACCGCAGCCACCGACTCTCCGCCCCTACCAGGTTCAACTGATCAAGGATGTTTATGACCAACTGGCGGAAGGCTACAAACGAGTTGCGGTGATCGCCGGAACGGGTGCCGGGAAAACCGTGATCGCCGGACAAATTTGCGCTCATGCCGAATCACGGGGCTGCAAACTCCTGTTTCTGGTGCATCTGGATGTGCTGGTGGGGCAGACCCATGAAAAGATGCGGGCGTTTGGGCTGCACTGCGGATTTATCAAATCGGGCTGGAAGGAAGACAAAACAGCTCCCATCCAGATTGCCAGTATTCAGACAATGGCCCAACGGGGATGGTGGCGCACCTGGAAAGCGGATGTGGTGCTGTACGATGAGGCGCATACAACAATTTTTAGCCAGATAGGGCAGGAACTGTTGTACCGGACGCACAAGGACGCCGTTCACCTGGCCCTGACGGCCACCCCGTATCGATTGGGGCGATCGCAGTTGGCCGACCACATGGAAACCCTGGTGTCCTCCCCGGTGCCGTCTGAGCTACAGCGGATGGGTTACCTGGCTCCGATGAAATATTACGGGTTTGGCAGCGATAGCCAGGTGGACCTGGAGGGGGTGCGAACCATTGCCGGGGACTACGACGAGCGGGATTTGAAGAATGCGTGCGATCGCCCCGAACTGGTCGAACGCATCGTTGAGGAATGGCACCGCCTGACGCCCGATCGCCGCACGATCGCCTTCTGTGTAGACATCGAACATGCCCGTCACGTCGCCGAAGCCTTTAACGAAGCAGGCGTTCCAGCAGCAGTCGTGGATGGCGAAACCCCCATCAAGCAGCGCCAGAAGCTGTACGCTGACCTCAAGGAGGGCAAGATTCTGGTTCTGACCTCCTGCAATGTCATCAGCATTGGATTTGACGAACCAAGCGTCGAGGTCGGGTTGCTGCTGCGGCCAACCCAATCATTGGCGCTGCACCACCAGCAAATTGGGCGTGTGATGCGAATTTCTCCGGGGACGGGAAAATTACACGGAACGATTCTGGATCAAGCAGGCAATCTGCGACGGCTGGGGTTTCCTGAAGACGTACAGTTCTATACCTTGAAGCCGAGTGAGGAGCCAGAGCAGATGGGGGTAGGTAGCTCCCCGACGAAGCTCTGTCCGGCCTGCGGGCTACTGGTCAAGTTGTTTGTGATGGAATGTCCGGAGTGTGGTCACCAGTGGATTAAAGAGGCTCAGGTGATTCTGGATGACCTGGAGGAGGTCTCGACCGATGAAGAGCGACTGCTGGCGGAAGAACAGGAAATGATTCGGGTGTTCCACTTGCAGCGGCAGAAAAGCTACCGGGAGGGAGCAGCCCCCTCGTGGAGCGATCGCCTCTTCTTTGAGAAATTCAACTGCCTGCCCAAGGACGCCTGGTGCCTCGGTTCCATCTTTGGTCTAACCCCAGGTATTGACGACAAGTACGACTACAAGTACTACCTGATGCAGATCGCCCAGCGTCAGGGAAAGTCTATTTCCTGGGTAATCAGTGAGTTTCAGAAGGAGTTTGGTCCGCAGGGGTGGCAGGATATCTTGCTCCAGTAGGACATGGCTGACGGACTCACCTGGCCTCGCAGGAATTTTTGCCTAAGCTTGAAACCCCAAAAGCTGTTTCGCCCGCTGCGCGGGCGAAACAGCTTTTGGGGTTTCAACTTTTTCCACGCCCACTTACTTCTGGACTTTTGACTAAATCGCGCCGATTTTTCTTGAAACGCTGACTGCGTCAGCGTTTCAAGAAAAGTCGGCG